>JASFSF010000258.1:0-4435 GCA_050114555.1 Ignavibacteria bacterium | reverse complement strand
CAGCAGCAGATTTTTGATTGTTATATTTCCTATTTCATTCGAATCATTTATATCAATATGTTGAGACAACTTATCATCAAGAGAAAGTTTACCCTCATCAACCAACATCATTAACGAAGAAGTTAAAGAGATTGGAATTGTTACCGAACCCAGGTTAAAATTAGATCTTTGAACATTATTTTTATTCTCCACGGATTTTATACCAAAAGATTTTTGATAAAGTATTTTACCCTCTCTCCCGAAACAAATTTCAGCCGATAGATTACGATTAGCTTCAAGCACTTTGTTGATTATCTTCTCAGATTTCTCTAATTGAATTTTTTTATCGGAAGAATAGGATAATTCAGTAGAGATGGTTTTATTCAAAGATATTCCATACCCGATTGTGTAAACTGAATTTGGAATTGATACAGGAAGTTTTCCGAAAATATTTTCTTCACCAAGAATCGCTCTTAACGCGGCTGACTGAGAGACTTCTGTATAACTGTAAACATTTAAATAAGTTTTCACATTTTTTTGTGAAAAGTTCGGGTAGGGACTTTTATAACTGATTACTATTACAGGTGCTCTAAGTTTCAGAATTTTATTAATAAAATTTTGCTGTAACTTTTTCAGTTCTTCAGATTTATTTTCTGGTTCTACCTCCAGGAATAATGGAAGAAAAATCAGATCGGAGTTTTTCACTGAATTATAAACATCTGAATAGACAATTTTTTCGCTGTGCCCGGATAATAAAAAGGTATCAACATTTTCAATCCTGTTTTTTAATATTTTCTGAAAATGTACAGCAGTTTCATCTCCCTCTCCATCAGTCACGGTAATACAACTAATATTATTATAACCAGTTGGATTAAGCGGAATGATACCACGATCATTTTTAACTAATGTAATTGACGAAGCTGCTATCTCCTCGGCAAGTTTTAAATGATCATTATTTTTAATTCTATTTACAACACTATCGACAGAAAGATTTTGTTGAGAATTGTTTTCTAACCATCTTTTAGCTGAAAGTATTTTTCTTACACTCTTATCAATTCTGTCTTCTTTTATTTTCTCTTCTAACACTGCCTTATAAATAACAGAAATTGCTTCGGAAGGATCGGGCGGCATAAGAATAATATCATTACCTGCGTTAACTGCCAGCAGCACGATCTCTTCATTTGAATAATACTTTGTAATTCCCTCCATAATTAAAGCATCGGTTACAATCAAACCGTCAAAGCCCAGTGTGTTTAAAAGTAAATCATTGATTATTTTGTTTGATAATGATGCCGGTAATGTATCGTATGCCGGAACTTCAAGATGTCCAATCATTATTGACTGAACACCTGTTTTTATCGCTTCTATAAATGGATAGAGTTCATTATCAAGTAAATATTTTTTCTCTCCTTTTATCATTGGCAGTTCTGTATGCGAATCGATCTCGGTATTACCATGCCCGGGAAAGTGTTTTACTGTAGAAATTACCCGTCCGTGTTTTGTTCCAAGCACGAATGAGGAAACAAAATTTGCTGTTGTGTACTTACTCTCTGAAAATGATCTTACGTTTATAACAGGATTAAGAGCGTTGTTGTTAATATCTGCAACCGGGGCAAAATTCTGATGGATTCCGATCAGCCGGCTTTCCCCGGCGATTACGTTTCCCATCTCGTAAGCAAACTGAGAATTAAGAGTTGCACCAAGACTCATATGATGGGGGAATTCAAGTGTGCTATCGATTCGTGAGCCCAATCCGCGTTCGAAATCGGATGCAACCAGGAGTGGAATATTGGTTAATGCCTGCATCGATCTGATGAATTCTATCTCCTCTCTCAATTCACCCTGAAACATAATCAACCCACCAACTCTACGGTTGCGTACAAGATCAACAACATCTGCATAATCCGGTGATGTAGTATCCATATAACTTCTGTAAACCGGTATCATTATCATCTGTGCACATTTTTGGTACAGACTCATTTCAGACAATGTTTTTTCTATCCACATTCTATCCGACTCATTTAATTCAAATACTGAAGGATAAGTAGAATCTCTATCTTCAATTAAATCAGAAATGCGCATTGATGTTCCGTGGTTCAACATCGATGAGATAATAAACATCGCAGTTGTTAAAAATAAAATGAAATATGGATTTATATTCAACTTCATTCAGGTTGTAATTTTAAATGAGATGTATGAAAAAATAATTATTCCACCGCCCTGATGATTGCATCGTGAATTAATGGGCGGAGTTTATAAAGCATTTTATTTTCTCTTGAAGGATAAACACGGTTGGTTAAAAATACAACTATCAAATTTCTAGTTGGATCTATCCAAACTGATGTGCCTGTAAAACCAGTATGCCCAAAAGAAGTTATATCGAACAACATTCCAGCTGATGAGTTTTCTTCAGATTTCATATCCCAGCCAAGCGCTCTGGTGCTATTCTCCGATTGTCTTCTTGTAAACAGTTGAAAAGTTTCTTTCTGAATTATATTATTTTTATCTCCCTTTTTAGAGAATATAAGACTTGTCAATAAATTGTTAATGTCTGCTGTAGTTGAAAACAAACCGGCGTTTCCCGAAACACCGTTTAGCAATGATGCTGTTTCATCATGGACTTCTCCCCAGACTAATCTGTTCCTCCAGTAATTGTCAAATTCAGCAGGTGCAATTTTGTATTTAAGAGAATCAGGCGGATTAAAAAAAGTAGATTTCATATTTAATGGTGAAAAGATTTCTTCAGAGCAAAATACATCGAAAGTTTTACCGGTTACGTTTTCAATTACTTTTGCAAGAACAATCATTCCAAGATCGGAGTAAACAGTTAAGCTTCCTGTTTTGTATTCTAATTCCGTTGAGTAAATAGCATTTAATACTTCATTTTCAGTAGAGTGTCTTAGATAAAATCGTTTAAAGGCTGGTAGTCCGCTGTTATGGAGTAATAGATTTTTTATAGTAATGTTTTCTTTACCGTGAACCGAAAATGATGGAATATATTTTATGACAGTATCGTCAAGCGAGAACAACTTGCGATCGTAACAAATCATAGCAGCAGTAGTGGCTGCAATAACTTTTGTTAAAGAGGCGATATCGAATATTGTTTTTGGAGTTACTTCAGCAGATGTGTCGTTGTAAGTTAACCTTCCATATCCGCTGTTAAAAATTATCTTGCCGTCCTTATTTATTAGCAGAACTGCAGCGGGAAAGGCATGTTTATTTATTCCATCATAGATTAACGAATCAATCTTTGAAAAATCGAATTTATCTTTTTGTTGAGCGCAAAAAGTTGTGATAAATGCTATTATTGAAAAGAAAGTCAGAAATATTTTAATCTTCTTTAGCAATACTTTTTTTCCCGAAGTCTGGATCTAAATGAATAAATTTTGCAATTATAAAAGCAGGAATAGTTGAGATCATTACCCAAACAAAAAAGTTTTTATAACCAATTAATTCCTGTAGCCATCCACTGAACATTCCGGGCAGCATCATCCCTAGAGCCATAAAGCCGGTACCGATAGCATAATGCGAAGTTTTAAAATCTCCCTCAGCTATATAAATGAGATAAAGAAGAAAAGCAGTAAATCCAAATCCGTAACCAAATTGTTCAACTGCAACACAAATGTTGATAAGAAGAAAATCCGATGTTTGTGTATATGCAAGAAAAATATAAACCGCGTTAGGAATATTAATTGCAGCTAACATCCACCATAACCAATATTTTAAACCGTGCCTCGCCGCAGCAAATCCTCCCAGCAAACCACCCACAGTTAAAGCAACTATTCCGACTGTACCATATACGAATCCTACCTCAGTTGTTGAGAGTGCAAGTCCGCCTGCTTCTTTGATATCTAAAAGAAAAGGGGATGCAAGCTTAACGAGCTGTGCTTCCCCAAATCTGTAAAAGAGCAAAAAGGCAAGAATGATTATAATATTTTTTTTGTGAAAGAATGATATAAAAGTTTTAAAATATCCTTGAATAAATATTTTAGCATTCTGAATTTTTTTTGAACTATCACTGATGGGGTGAGGTAAAATGATCAGATGATAAATCAGGAAAACCAGAAATAAAATTGCAAGGATTATAAACATTATTGTCCAGGAATATTGAATATCTCCCGTATTCACTTCAAGCTGCCCCGCAAGAATTACCAGAAATCCCTGAGTAAAGATGAATGCAAACCTGTAAAATGTATTTCGTATACCAATAAACCATGCTTGATCATGATGATCTAATGCAAGCATGTAAAAACCATCGACTGCAATATCATGAGTTGCAGAACTGAATGCCATCAGCCAGAAAAAAGCAAGTGTATACTGAATAAAGTTATCAGCGGGAATTGTTAGTGCAACACCCGCAAGGCTAATCCCTATTGAAAACTGGGCTATTAATATCCACAATCTTTTGGATTTCAATAATTCTACAACTGGGCTCCAAAATGGTTTTATAACCCAG
>JASFSF010000257.1:0-4438 GCA_050114555.1 Ignavibacteria bacterium | reverse complement strand
CATTTAATTCACCTTTTTCATAATATTCAATTAAAAGAGAATCTATCTTGGATGCTTTATCTTGAGCATAGATGTCAATACAAAAAAATAAAATTACAATTACATTTTTTATAACGGTACTCATTTTTAGATCCTGTTTTTATTCTCCTTACCATAAGTTAAATTGCAAAATATAATAGCATTGCAAATAACCCGCTACACACAAAATTAATAAAATCTAAATTATAATTGCTTGCTGTAGCCCAATTCATCGGGACAGAGGAAGAGGGATTGAAGCACTTGCTAGGTGGCTTATTAATTATTCAAAATTTCTTTCATGATATCAACAGGAAATGGTTCGCCATGCGCAGGATATATCATTCTCGCACCTTGTTGAATAAGTGATTTCCAGCTTTCTTTGACTTCATCAATATCTTCTGCAAAAATGGGTAAACCAGGTCTGAATCGAAATGGAAAATTATTATGTGCCATGCATCCTACAAATGCTTCTCCGCTTTCTAAAAGAACACTTACCGAACCTTTCGTGTGTCCAGGTGTGTACACAATTTTACCATTTATGCCAAAATCGTTTAAAGGAAAATCCGAATTGTCTAGTATGATGTCGGGCTTATCTCCTGAAAGTCTTACCGAGGTTTTCAAGATCGGATTTAAAACAAATCGTAAAGCTCGGCCCCATAAAGTTGTACCCGGTGGCCAATTATAAATAGCGTTTTCAAAATTTGGTCTATCGTTTTCGTTAATAGCTATTTTAGCACCTGTAAGTAATTTTATATCCGATGCAGAACCCACATGATCAAAATCACCATGAGTTAATATAATTAAACGGATATCATTTGAATGAATCGGTATGCGTGTGATGGACTTTTGGAATACTATCGATTTATTGGGCGGACCACCATCAACCATTATGATACCATGATCTTGGACTAAATAACACCGGTTAATACCAAATCGAATTGGATATATTTGTACTGGCATTTTTACGTCCTCATTAAGTTCTTAATATGATATTTATAATGAGTCCAATTTATAAACCAATATGTTTATTCTCTATGGTTATTTTAACTTTCTAACAGTGTTGCAAATAAACCACCAAACACAAAATTAATAAAATCTAAATTATCATTATCTGCTGAAGTTTAGGTTAATCGGGATAAAAGTGGCGTTGTATTGTTCATAGGATTCCTTAGGAGATTTGCAGGCTATACACACTTCATTGCACAAACTTGACTGAAAGAAGATTTAACAATTCACTTAAAATTCACTCCTATTATTAAACATATATCCTAATATGATGTAAAACAGCACAAGATGAATTATATAACAAAACAGTCCAGGTTTGTAAGCTAAATAACTTTTTATAACTTCATTAAATCTTTGTAGTTTGTCGACATCCTGCCTATGTTATCTTAGTTTTTTAATATGAAAATCGTATCCCATACATATGATAAGAAATAAGCAAATTGTTTGAACTGCAAATTAAGATATTATACAGAAGGTTTTATATTTTGATTCAGATGAAATAGATTTTCAGGATCATACTTATTTTTTAATTCAGCAAGTTTTTCATATTTATTTTTACCATATGCTGCTATAACTTTATCTTCACCCAAATCTGCTAGAAAATTAAGATAAGCCTGACCTGTAGCGAACTGTTTTATAGCATCAAAAAATCTTCGTACCCAACTGATATGTTTTTCAGTATTATCTTCCGGCATCCAAAGACCAATTATATTCATAACAAAACGAGCAGTTCTGTGTGAAAATGCAGTTTCTTCATCTTTAACTCGACTAACTGCACCTTCCCAATGGTGTATATGTACTGCACTAAATGGTGAAAGCGATTTCAATAATGATGATTGCTCTACAATTGAGTGAATTATATTATCAGAAAGTTCACGCAAATGGTGGGTTCTCCAGTAGGCGTGAATTCCCTTCGGAGCAGTTGCATCGAACATTCTTTGTAAAGCAACATAAGGTATAGGCCCAGCAAGATCTATAGCCGGTGATAAATCTCGCAATGGTTTAATGAGTTTGTCTCCTTCTTCTTTTTCACCCAGATAACAAAGTGCAATTACAATCATTTGAGTCCCAACTAATTCTTTAGGTACAAAATGTTCCGGTGGTGCAGACAGCAATGCTACCATCGTTGAAAGATCATCTGGTATTGTTAATATCCATTTGTTATATAGATGAAGAATTTCTTTTGCTTTTGAAACCGGATAGAAAAGTGCTCCACCGTAAACAAGCGGGCCAACCGGATGAACTTCAAAAGTGAATGAGGTAACAATTCCAAAATTTCCCCCGCCTCCTCTTACGGCCCAGTAGAGGTCTGAATTTTCATTAGAGTTAGCGGAGACACGCTTTCCATCAGCAAGAATCATTTCGACTGAAAGAAGATTATCAACTGTCATTCCGTATTTTCTTACAAGCCAACCAAAACCGCCTCCAAGGGTAAATCCTGCTACACCTGTGGAAGAAACAAGACCACCTGTGGTTGCAAGCCCCTGCTCTTGTGTTGCTTTGTCAAACTCTCCCCAGGTAAGACCAGCCTGAGCACGCACTTTATTTGAGGCTTTATCTACTTCTATCTTTTTCATTGGGGAAAGATCGATCACAATACCCTCATCACAAGTGGAGAATCCTGCAACATTATGCCCCCCGCCGCGTGTCGCAATTTCAAGGTTGTTACTTCGGGCGAAATTGATTGCCTGTACTACATCTTTCTCATCGTTACACCTAACGATACACAGTGGGTGTTTATCGATCATGCCATTCCAGACTTTTCGTGCTTCTTCATAATCATTATCTTTAGAACTAATCAGTTGGCCTTTGAGGTTTTTTCTGAATTGCCCAAGAATTTTTTCATTGATCATGTAAACCTCACAATGGGTTAAAATTGAAAATTCTATGTTATCACTACCCTGGCAGCACCCCCTGTGCCAATCTCGGCTGGCAGAATAGTAACGTCAATATTTTGCTTTTCTTAAAACATCGACAATCCGATTTGCATAACTGCCTCGCAAATCCCGAAACAATGCCTATGGCATAATACGCTGCCAAAAACTGCAAACCCAAAATAACAAATCACTTAATTTATCTCGCACTTTTATTTATGGTGGGCTTTCATAAATTCAATTATTTTATTCCAATCAGAATTATAAGATTCCTTATCGGTATCAGTCAAATTCCCGTTGAGGATTGTACTAAAAAAACGAGTCTCTGCTCCTTTCGTCACAGCTTCCTGAATCTCTTCGTCAGTAGCACCAAACAACTTAGCCAGTGTTGTATGTGCAATGACGCAATATTCGCAAGGAATCTGAGCCGCTACTGCAAGCCCAATAAGTTCTCCATACTTGGATGGAATAACTGTATTAGGATTGTTAATTGACTTAAACAACTCCCAGGCATTTGCTCTTACGTTCATAGGTAATTTTGTAAACATTACAGGAACACCCCCCATCATTGCTTTCATTTCTTCTTGAGCTTTCTCCCAGCTATCCGATGAGCTATCCTGAGCAAGCACAGGTAAAGTGAGTACAATTACAGTAATACATACTGTAATTATATTCTTCATTTGTTGAAGTACTGGATGCATAATGGACCTCCTTAAAAATGATGAAACAAATTAATTTTCTCATTAAAATCAGGGAATCGACTATCAATATTATGATGATAATCTTTTCAAGCTTTTAATATGTTACGAAGTTATTACGGGTAAGCTGATTATTCTTTTCTTAAAAGCTCAGTTTTTTTACTTTAAGGATAATGATGCTTTTTGATGAATAATCACGCAACGGTAGTCTGTTTTTTTCTAGACTGAAGAGGAGATAGACCAAATTTTTCTTTAAAAATCCTGCTGAAGTGTGATATGTTTTCGAAGCCGGAATTAAATGCAATTTCAGAAATACTTTGTTTTGTAGTATTTAATAACACACTGGCATGTTTAAGTCGTTTGCCGGTTAACCATTTGCCGGGTGTTGTATTGTAATATTCAAAAAAATCTCTTTTAAATGCAGCCAGACTGCGATTGGAAATGCGCGCATATTCTTTAAGGGATAAATTATAAGTGTAATTTTTTTCCATTACCTGCCAGATTGGTGTTTTGATATCATCGCTTAGATGTAGAATGTACGCAAGCAATTGTTTATTTGATGGAATGGACAAAATATTTAATAGAAGTTCCTTAAATTTTAATTCAAGTAATTTTTCCGAAGGCGGTATTTTTTGTTTGAAATAGGGAAGCATACTATAAAAAGAAGTTCTCGTTACCTCGTCCAGCTCTATCTTGATAAACATATCGGTTGTTAATTCAGGTAATTTCCCGGTCGATAAATTATCCATGAATTCATTTGCAAATTGTATCAGAAATTCATCCGGAATATGAAAAACAAGTACTTCCCAGGCATTCGCATCAGTTATTTCCTGAACATATGCA
>JASFSF010000256.1:0-4441 GCA_050114555.1 Ignavibacteria bacterium | reverse complement strand
CATCGTCTCTGAACTGTCCAAATGCAGTAAAAGCAAAAAGCACAACAAGAGTTAAAATAATTTTTTTCATCTTTATCAATTATTATTTGTCGAAAATAATATAGAAAACTATTTTGAATGTCAATGGCAAATATACTTAACAGTGGCTTGTTAAAATAATGGAATTATTTTGCCCCGGATGATAAGAAATCCAGTATATTTAGAATTGAAATTTTGAGCAGGAGATGTTATTAAGCATTCTTAACTTACGCAGGATTGAAAGTTTCTTATGAAAATATTGGTAATCGATAATTATGACTCATTTACGTATAATCTTGTTCAGCTGCTTGGTAAGGAGGTTTCAAAAATAATTGTTAAACGAAATGATGAGATCAACATCGAAGAAATCTCTTTACTCAAGCCCGATAAAATATTAATTTCACCCGGTCCCGGCAGACCTGAGCATTCAAATGTCTCATTAGCATGTATTAAGAAATTTGCCGGCAAGATTCCAATACTGGGTGTTTGCCTCGGGATGCAGGCAATAGGTTTTAATTATAGCTGCAAGATTATAAATGCACCGGAATTGATGCACGGGAAAACATCGTTAATCAATCACGACAACAAATCGATATTTAAAAACGTACAGCAAAAATTTACAGCAACCCGCTACCATTCCCTTATAATAGATAGTTCAACTTTGCCGGAGGAGTTAATAATCTCAGCTTCCACTGATGATGATGTAGTTATGGGAGTGAGACACAGCGAATTGCCTCTCGAAGGCATCCAGTTCCATCCTGAATCAATCCTGACAAAAGAGGGTAAGTATATTATAGAAAATTGGATAGAGCAATAATTTAAATGATCTTAAATCTTATACTGTCATTCTGAAAGAATCTTGTTAACTAAGCTGGGGAATTAGGAATGGTTTACAAGATTAATTAACAAGATTGACTGCATTAGATTTAAACTATTCTATTTCACCTTAACTATCATTTCAATTTCAACAGCAGCATTTATCGGCAACTCACTTACACCAACCGCACTGCGTGTGTGAACGCCTGCCTCACCGAATACTTCACCTAAAAACTCCGAGGCACCGTTTGCAACTTTCGGCTGGTCAGTAAATCCATTTGCGCTGTTAACAAATGTAGTTAGCTTTACGATTTGCTCAACATTATCCAGGGTCCCAATCACACTTTTGATCGCACTTAATCCATTTAATGCACAGATGACAGCCGCTTTTTGTCCATCTTCAAGTGAGATATCCTGTCCAACTTTCCCGGCATACTTTAATTCGCCTTTTACAATTGGAACCTGTCCGGATGTATAAATATAATTACCTGTCCGAAGTGCAGGAATATAAGCTGCTAGTGGTTTGGCAGTTTCAGGAAGCATGTATCCTAATTTTTCGATTTTTTCTTCTATCATTTTACACCTACTAAATTATTCTTATAGTATTTTCATAAATTGTATTCCGTTAAAATAAACTAAATTCTTATAAGGAAGGCGTCTGATGACTGAAAATACATTTGACGAGTTCGTTGAGATTGTAGAACGTTTAAGAAATGAATGTCCCTGGGATAGAGAACAAACTAATGATTCTATAAAATCTGCGACCATTGAAGAAGCATATGAGGTTGTAGAAGCAATTGATAATAAAGACTTTAGCGAACTTAAAAAGGAACTCGGAGATCTTTTACTCCACGTCGTATTTCATACTATTATTGCACAGGAAGATGGGCATTTTAATATTAACGAAGTAATAGAAGCAATCCGGGAAAAACTTATCAGACGGCATCCGCATGTATTTGGTGAAACAAAAGTATCGGGTACAAAGGAGGTGCTTGCAAACTGGGAAGAAATTAAGATGAGTGAAGGAAGGAAATTTCTGCTTGATGGCGTTCCTGAACTTCTACCCTCTCTTCAAAGAGCTCACCGGTTGCAGGAAAAAGTTTCAAAGGTTGGATTCGATTGGGAGAAAAAAGAGGATGTGTGGAAGAAAGTAATCGAAGAAATTGAGGAAATGCATCGCTCGGAGAAAAGCGGTACTCACGATGAACTGGAAAATGAAATAGGCGATGTGTTCTTCGCACTGGTAAATTATGCCAGATTTTTGGGCATTAACCCTGAAAATGCTTTAAGAAAGACGAACAAAAGATTTATTGATAGGTTTACCTATGTGGAAAAGAACATAACAGCAAGTGGCAAAAAACTTTCAGAATCGACACTTGAAGAGATGGATAAATTTTGGGAGGAGAGTAAGACGAAGCTAAATTAGCCGTTGTTATTGTTGTCGTTAAACTTGTCGTAGGCATCTATTATTTCTTTAACAAGTCTGTGCCTTACAACATCACCCCGATCAAAATAAGCAAATGCCACACCTTTAATGTGGGATAAAATATCCCGGGCTTGCACAAGTCCGCTTGACTGCTTCGGTGGAAGATCGATTTGAGTAATATCTCCCGTTATAATCGCTTTTGAATTGGAACCAAGCCGCGTAAGGAACATCTTCATCTGCATTGCCGTTGCATTTTGTGCTTCATCGAGAATCACATACGCATTGTTCAGCGTTCTTCCCCTCATGTAAGCGAGAGGAACAATTTCTACAATTCCTTTTTCCAGATAGCTGCGTAATTTTTCCGAGGGCAGCATATCATCGAGTGCATCATATAAAGGTTTTAAATAGGGATCAATTTTCTCCCTGAAATCACCCGGAAGAAAACCAAGACTTTCACCTGCCTCTACTGCGGGTCTTGCCAGAATAATTTTTTTAATCTGACCTTTTTTTAGGGAAGAAATTGCCAGCGCAACTGCAAGGTAAGTTTTGCCTGTGCCGGCTGGTCCGATTGCAAAACAAATATCATTTTTAACTGCAGCTTCAAGATATTTCTTTTGTCCGGCTGTTTTAGCTTTTATTACGTCCTGTTTTGTGTACAGCACAATGGAATCGTATTCTTCTTCCCCAATTATTTCTTTACCTTCGGTGGAGAGGTTTAATATTGTTGATACATCGTCCTCGGTGAGCTTGCCGCTGGTATTTAAAACGTACGTCATCTCTTTAAATACTTTTTCTATTTCATCAACTTCCTCAACAACACCTTTTATGGTAACGTTTTCACCGCGGACTGTAATGCTTGCATTGAATCTTTCTTCAACCACTCTAAGATTAGAATCATTCAAACCTAACAGTGAAAGCATATCTACACTATCCAGAACAATTTTCTTTTCTACCGCTGTCATATTTTCCATTTAAATAGAAAAAACCCTTATCAGTAAATGACAAGGGTTTTTCCGTTAAATAATATTTTAACAAACTAAGAGAATCTTAATTAACAGGAGCTGGTTTATAGTTTGCTCTTAGTTTTTCGTATTTAGCTTTTTCTTCTTCAGTTAATGGTGGAACTTTAAATACCTGATCAGGATAAATTAAATCAGGATCTTTAATCTGGTCGCGGTTTGCTTTATAAATAATCGGCCATGCGAATCCATTTCCATAATGTTCCTTTTTCTTTGCAATTCCCCAGAGATGGTCTCCTCTTACAACTGTATATTCGATTACCAATGGTTTTTCAACCCAGTTATCAAGAGCAGCTTGCATCTGATTGTGAACTTTGTCGAAGAACTCAGGCAGAGCGCTTATTTTATTCATTTTAAGTGCATCAAGATCAGCTTGTCTGTCTTTTTTAGGACTTTCTTCATTTCTGATCTTTCCATCCAATTCATTAACTGCATCAGCAAATGCTTCTACATCATCCCTTGTAGCATCAACGAGTGCGTAAAGTTCATCAATACACTCATCATAATCCTGAATTCCGGATTTCTGAGCATTAAGATTGTCAATATCTGTTTTAAGAGCCTCTATCTCATTTATAAGAGATATTTTTTCCTGGCCAAGACGAGCCATTTCAGCTTCCCATTCATCACAAGTCATTTCCTCATCCTGTGCAAAGGAAACAACAGATAAAAGAAGAACAAGGGAAAGCAGGCTTAAAATATATTTTGCGAGTTTCATTTATGTTTCTCCAAAATTATTAGATTATTAAAAAACCAAAACAATTACTTGGGCAACTTATCAAGGTTAGCCCTTGTTTCTTCTTTTTGTTTATTACATTCAGCAATTTTCCTGTTCATTTCAGCGATTTCGGATTCGAGTGCAGCTCTTTCATCTTTTAAAGTGTTTGCTTCATCTTCCAGAGTGCTAACCTCGGACCTCAAAACTGAAAGCTGCTGAAGGTCCTCGGTGGTTGGGCAACAGCCAGCCAAAAGTGATCCGCTTAAAATCAGAGCACCTGCAACTACCGGAATCTTGAGTGACTTTATAAGGTTCATATGATCCTCCGTTATAGTTTATTTAGAGTGATTAGTTAATAAATTAAAGATAATGTAGTTTTCCCAATTCTATAAAATGCCAAATTACAACATTTTAGGTAGCTCTATTTAAACAATTCGATTGAAATAA
>JASFSF010000255.1:0-4442 GCA_050114555.1 Ignavibacteria bacterium | reverse complement strand
ACGACCGGGGAATGAGGCTGATCTTAGCAATCCCTTTGTTCTTAAAATTGGGGACACGGTTGAAGACTTTGCTCAGAAAGTTCATCACGATTTTTATCATAATTTAAAAACAGCGCGTGTATGGGGTAAAGATGTTCATGATGGACAACTGGTTGGAAGGGACCATGTTCTTCACGATAAAGATGTTGTTGAACTGCATATGTAAAAAATCAAAATAACTGCTCCCGGCATTGTGGGGGAACAATCTCCAAATACCTGTAGGGGGAACAGGTATTTAACGGGTATTTATTAATACGAAGTATCGCTATACATTATTAGAGTAATAAAAGAGATTTTATTTTCAGGAGACAAACAGCGGGAATACCATTATGAAAACCGGAAACTCTAATCTTAAATATCTTCTTCTGCTGTTATCATTATTCTGCTTCCTAACCGGATGTGATAATAATCCCACAATAATCAACCCGGGCGATGGCAGTGATTATGTCTATTCAATCCCGGAGGAGACGGGGGACGGCTGGGAAACAACATCTTTAGACTCGGTAGGAATGAACACGACAAGGATTGAAGAGTTGATTAATGCTATAAACCAAAGCGTTTACACCGAAGTACATTCCGTAGTGATAATAAAGGATGACAAACTGGTTTTTGAAAAATATTTTCCCGGTCACGACTTCAGGTACACCGGCAACAATTTTCACGGCAGTCTGCTCAATTTTAACCGTGACACAAGACATAACACGCACTCGGCAACAAAAAGTGTTACATCGGCGTTGGTGGGAATTGCTATAGACAGGGGTGATATTACCAGAGTTGACGATAAAATATTTGATTACCTGCCGGATTACACTGCGCTTATAGATTCACAGAAAGACAAAATAACAATTGAACATCTGCTAACAATGTCCAGCGGTCTGGAATGGAACGAATGGGATGTTGATATATCTACATCACAGCATGATATTGTTCGGTTTAACTCATCTCCGGATCCGGTTAATTTCCTGCTCAGCAAACCGGTTGTTACCGAACCGGGAACAGCCTACTATTACAACGGAGGCACTGTCGATCTGCTCGGTGTAATCGTTCATAATGCATCAGGTTACAGTGTGCGCGCATTTTCAATGACTTATTTGTTCGGACCGCTAGGTATAACAAATTATAACTGGCAGACGTTACAGCCATCCGGCATTACCTGCTGCCACGGGGATATCTATATAACACCGAGAGATATGGCAAAATTCGGTTATCTCTTTCTTAACAGGGGTATGTGGAACGGGACAAGAATAATATCAGAGGTATGGGTCGATGCATCCGTGCGAAATCATATCATTCCGCCTGTAAACTGGGCCAACGGTTACGGCTATCTCTGGTGGCGAAAAACATTTTACAGCAACGGGCGAACATTTAATACTTACAATGCCGAAGGCTGGGGAGGACAGCAGATAGTCGTCATTCCTTCCGAAAATATGGTCGTGGTGTTTACAGGGGCCAATTATGTAACCTATCTGCCCAACGATGAAATTATGAGCAGGTATATACTGGATGCCCTGGATTAAATAAAATAGTTCAGCTCTCAACTTGTCGGTGGAATTTTTTATTTTAAAACCGGAATTCACAAATCTTTCTTGCTATGAAACTTCTGCTAACATTAATTTACCTGGCTGCAATTATGTTATTAAACATTACTTCCGTTTATTCACAGGATATCCGCCCGATCCGTGACGATGTTGGTTATTGTTGGAAAGGTGAAAAGTTCGATCTTTTTATTAACTGGCTCGATGAGAATTGCCCGCAGGAAGAATTTAAAAAGGAAAACCTTGTTGCGGCAATCTCACCGCACGATGATTACCTGTATGCAGGAAAAGTTTATTATCCTCTTTATAAACTGATCGAAGCAAAGGAAATTGTAATATTCGGTGTAACACACGGTACTGTAAGAAAAGAGCTGAACGATCCGAAAAACATTCTTATACTGGATGAGTTTGATAAATGGAATGGACCTTACGGCAACGTTGAGATCTCACCCTTACGAGAGATAATAAAACAGAAACTTAACAAACAGGATTACATTGTAAGCAATCTTGCACAAAGCATTGAGCACTCTATTGAAGGAACAATTCCTTTCCTGCAGCATTATAATCGGGATATTAAGATAACACCGGTAATGGTAACTGGTATGCCTTTTGAAAAAATGGATTCCTTAAGTGATGAACTTGTAGAGATTATATCCAATTATATAGAAGAGAATAATCTGGTTTTAGGAAAAGATATTTTCTTTCTCATATCCAACGATGCAAACCATTACGGAGAAGATTTTGATAACCAGCCTTACGGAATGAATGAAGATGCACATAAGACAGCAACGGATAATGATAAAAGAATTGCCGCAGAAAATTTTAACGGAGGCGTTACAAAGGATAAAATAAAAAATCTATCCGGCGAGCTCTGGCCTGAAGCAGGGATGACACAATCCGCCGCGGCGGACTACCCGCTCTGGTGCGGAAGGTATCCGGTTGTGTTCGGACTGCTGACAATTAATAAAATTGTAACCGGTTCCGGGAGAAAGCTGAACGGCAAACTATTTAAATACTCCGATACGTGGACTGAAGGCATATTGCCCGTTAAAGGAACAAATATGGGAATAACCGCGCCTTACTCATTAAGGCACTGGGTTGGATTTTTATCTGCGGGATTTTATATGGAGTGAAAGTTTAGGAAAGAAAAATTGGTGGAAGAGTTAAAATCTTATCACCTTTCTTCAAATTATGTTTCATACAGAGTATTTTTACATTCTTAGCTGTTAAGCTTGCACCCCCTTTTGAAAACGGCACATCGTGATCAAAATGTAAATTCTCTTTTGAACCACAAAGTACGCATTGTCCTTTGTCTTTTTTCCACACTTCAATTTTAATGATTGTTAAAATTAATTTTAGGTATGTATCTGAACATTCTTCAATTTCTGTATTTTGTAATCCAAATACTCAATGCCCTGCAGGCCTATAATAATCATGGCATAGGCGTCTTTTGGTTTGACTCGATTACTATGGCCATAAAGGTTTCTATCCCATTTTACTGATTTCATTTTTGAAAATTTGGAAGGTGTTATAAATTTTCTGCTGTAGAGATAATCGATTTTGTTTTCAAAGCTAAACTTTTCTGATTTGATAAAGTTGTATGTTTTCGCGATTAATTTACATTTTTTAAGTAATAGCAGATATTGGTTAATGATATTTTCTAATAATCTACCTAAAACAAAAATAGCCTCTGCTAATCCTCCAATTGAATAAATCGCTTCTATTTTGTCAATTTCAGATACCGTGCCCTTTCTCATTTTTTCTCTATTAATACATTCAAATGGCTTAACGAAATTAGTGACACTTTTTCCAAAATCTGACATTGACAACTTTGTATTCATTAAAATATTACGAATCAATAGAGCTGTATGTTTACGGGCTAAGACGGAAGGCGAGTCTCCTTTCCCCAAAATTTCATCTGTAAAACTTGATGATCCAGTTGCCTTTGGATAGTCTCCTTTATGTTCATCAATAACCTTTTTTACTGAAATTAAATCAATTTCTTTTAATAATGTTAAATCCGAATTAAGCTTTTTAACAATAGAATTGAAATGTCTTATTTTTTTGTTAATATCTCTTATTACAGTACTTGACTTTTCATAGTATTGCTTTTTTTTATTAATTCCCTCCTTTTTTGACTCATAAGTAAGATCACTAATAAATAGACCCAGGTAGAAACTTTCAAAATGATCAAGCTGACTTTTAATCTCGTAAAAGTAGTTGCCTAAAAGGAGACTAAATTGAAAATGTATCATGTATAAACATATTTTAAATTGTTTTGTCGAATTTCACTACTAGCGCTAATACAAAATATAGCTTGGCAGGCATAAAAATAATTACACAAACTTAATTACTCCAGAGCAATAACTCAATCCCCCTACGTTTCCACCTTCGCTAAAGTTGCGGCGGATAAAAAAACTTCGGCGGACAAGTCAGCCAGCATAATATTTCGGAGACAGGTGTAAATCGTGAGAGGTAAGAGGCAAGAAGCAATACATATTTATGGAGTTAATGATAATCAACCACACGGTGGATGATTATCATCCGTCATGTGGACGATTTAAAGCCAGCAGACAAGATTCACCCCTCAGCACTTTCAACTTTTTTAAGCCAACGCTGGTTAATTACAAATACAACTCCTGTAAGTGAGTACATAACACCGGAGATAAAACTTGCAAGCGGGATGTTTACGTTCATAAATGTCAGTACAAAGCAGATGGAGATAATTGGTATAAAGCAGAGGTGTGTATAAAGTCTTTTATAGTATCGTGTAATGTTGTACTCTTTAGTATTCAAATCAATTTCAGTTTTCATTTTTATTGCATGGTTATAGAAACGTGAAAAGACAAATAAAATTCCAAGTGCGCC
>JASFSF010000254.1:0-4445 GCA_050114555.1 Ignavibacteria bacterium | reverse complement strand
GGATTCCCAAGGTGACAAAGAAGGAATTCGTTTCTCAGTATTTAAAAAGGCACTCTGAATCTGAGAATAAAATTTTCCCGGATGACTTTACTTCATTAAGTTCGACCAAATTTATTGTCCTTCCAAACAAATCACTTACGCTTGGCGCTGAACTATTCGGCCAGGTAGAAATTCTTACAACTGAAGGCAATACTGTCTATCAGGCTGAAAATTTATATGAAGCAAAGTATATAATCTACTTTAGGAAGTATTTTAGCAGCAAAATAAAAATACCGTCCAAACCCGATGATGTAAAAAATGCAGTTGTTAAATATGAAGCATACTTAGATTCGATTATTGCAGATATAAAAAATCAATTAGAGCATCATTCAATGAATCCAGTTAATTTGCATTCCATTTCAAATGAAATTTTTAAGAAATTAAATCTAGTAAGATATTGAAGCGGGACAGTGTTAAAATCTCTGATAAAGTCTTTAACTATCTTACAAGTTTATTTGGAGAAGAATCTGCAAATAAGTATTTGAATTTTGTTGAAGAGTATCCATCGGTCTATGTAAGGGTCAACAAATTAAAAATTACGATTACCGAACTTTCCGAGAGACTCGAGAAACGATATGGAATAAGACCTGAAATATTTGAAGGCCTGCCTAATGTTTTAAAGTTCCTCGAAAGAGAAGAGGATCTTGGCAAAACACTGGAAATAGCTTTAGGTTATTATTACATACAGGGATTTTCATCAATGCTTCCCCCATATGTTCTAAATCCAAAACCTTCTGATAAAGTTCTGGATCTTTGTTCTGCGCCGGGATCTAAAACAACACAGATGGCTGAACTGATGGGAAACGAGGGTACGCTCATTGTAAATGAATCACAACTAGATAGAATTAAAGCTTTAGTGTTTAACCTGGATAGAATGAACATTGTCAACACCGGAGTTGTTCATTCAAAAGGAGAGTTATTAAGCAAATACTACTGCAATTACTTTGATAAAATCCTGGTGGATGCACCTTGCAGCGGACTTGGGATTATTCAGAAAAAAATTGAAGTGAATCAGTGGTGGAATTTAGACAGGGTAAACAAACTCCATAATCTACAGGTTAAGCTACTGGTATCGGCAATTAAAATGCTTAAGGTAGGTGGTGAACTTGTTTATTCAACTTGTACGTTAACACCTGAAGAAAATGAACTTGTAATTGCAAAAATTCTAAAAAATTATCCGGTTGAAATCATTGATATTAATTTATCCATTGAACATAGAAAAGGCATCACTGAATACAATGATCAATCTCTCCATCCTGATTTAAACAAAGCTGTAAGGATTCTTCCATGGGAAGCTGATTCAGATGGTTTTTTCCTGGTAAAGTTAAGGAAGACCGATCACATTGATTTGGAAGATAAAGAGAAATGGAAGAAGAGTTATACTTCTGAATTTCTTAACTCAGATGATAAAAAAGTTGAAAAGTATCTTTCATATGTGTCTGAAATATTCGGAATTGATCCGGATGTTTTAAAAAATTATAATTATATACTGAAGAGAAGAGATCTGTTCTTTATTAACAGGAGTTGGGAAGCTAAGAACCTCGGATTGTTTCACCGTATAGGAACAAAATTCGGTACAATTGATAAACGGGACAATATCGTACTTCACTCAAATGCAGCACAAATTCTTGATAAAAATATCACCAGGAACATTTATTTTGTTAAAAATAAGGAAGAATTAAGAATCTATCTCGCTGGTGGTTTGATTTTAGATGCAGGTATGGAAAGAGGGCAGTATGTTATAAAGTACAATGATTATGTTCTTGGGACTGCAATTGTTACAAGAGGGGGAATTAAGAGTCGTTTTCCCCGTTCTAAAAGAACTCAAGCAATAAGACTGGGTAATTTTTAAAATTTATAAAAGCTTAGTTCCGCAGCGGTGAAAATACATTTCTCCAGATTATTACTTTATCATCTGCACCACCGCTTACAAGAATATTTCCATTACCGCTGAAACTAACTGCATTTATAGTTTTTGTATGAGTTTCCAGAGAGCGAATGATCTCACCCGACTCAACATTCCAAATATATATTATGCTGCTTGTTCCTCCTCCCGCAAGATATTTCCCAGCTGGATGATAGCTAATAGAACTGATTGTTCCGATGTGACCTTCCAGAAATTTGATTTGCTGCAGAGTTTCCAAAGACCAAATTCTAACGGTTGAATCGGAACTGCAGCTAGCAAACCTGTCCAACACAGGGCTGAATTCAACTTCTCTTATTGAAGAAGTGTGGTCTGTAAGAGTTTGAATCAAATCACCTGACTCGGCATTCCACACCTTAATTGTTTTATCCGAACTACCGCTGATTATCGTTGTCATGTCGTTACTGATATCTACAGATGTGACTGTAGATGTATGACCATATAAAGGAAGTCTGCCAATGAATCCATCGACTGCATTACGCCAATATACTATGTAATTATTTTCAGCAGAAATCACACTTTTCCCATCCGGAGTAAATTTCACGTCTCTTGTAACAGTTACGTGCTCTGAAAAAGTCCTTAGTAGAGTTAATGTTTCTATATCCCATAATTTAATATTGTTATCATTGCTACCGCTAAGCAGTAGTTTTTTATCATCATTAAAAGCAAGGGAATTAATTGTGCTAATGTGACCTTTTAAAGATTTTTCGCCTTTGACTTTTATATCATTTGTATTGCCAGCCCACATAACATACCGGCCATCGTAACTTACAGAAACAGTTTTTACATTATTCACGTTTGAGTTTATTTCTTCAACCTCAAGATATAATTCATTATCAGGTCCTACATTGCTGTCGGTGCAACAGCATAAGAGAAAACATATCAGATAAAAACAATACTTCATACCGGCATCCCGTGTTTAGATTTTTTTGCGTCTATATAGATAAATAATGGCTGGAAGTAAACAAAGTAATTTATACCCGGATTGGAATTAAAGAACAGTGAAATGTTGTTAAGAAATGATTTCTTATGTTATTTGAGTAAAATCATTTTCCGGGTTTCAAATAAATTGTCGGTAATCAGTTCATAAAAATAAATACCGCTCGGCAGGTCGGTTCCATCAAATTCTGTAGAATTACTGCCGGCATTTAACTCCCGGTTAACTAAAACCTCAATTAATTTACCAAGTATATTATAAACTGAAATTTTTACCATTCCCCTGGATGGTATTGTGAACTTAATGTTTGTGGTTGGATTGAATGGATTTGGATAATTCTGTTCCAGTTTAAATTCAAATGGCTGGAAATCCTCTTTTTCGATTGATGTTACATTGAAACTATAATCTGTTACTTTCGGAAAATGGTCGGATGCAAGTCGTGTATCGGTTTGTTGGAGGTTGTATTGAGAAAGCCTGGCGGGACTCATTATTTCTGTTTGGAGAGTGAATGCTTTCTGTACTGTCATAACACTGTTGGAGTAGATCTGGAAATCCAGTCTTCCGGGTGGATAAAATGAAAAATCGTCACGCCACGTGTATGCTGTTCGTTTATCTGTTTGCTGGGATATCAGATCTTCAAGATCGGTATTATCCCAGTCAGGAGGTCCGCCGCTGCCAAATGTTTGAGTATTAATTATTTGCCCGGTTACCAGGGTTGTTAGTTGTTCACGGTCACCCACTAAATTAAGATCGCCCATAATCAAGAATGGAGTATTGACAGGCAAATCAACTGAACCTCCTGCCGTTTTCGCATCAAGTATGAATGAGATTATTGCATCGACTTCCCTTTGTCTTTGATCATCATTTGCTTGCCCCCCGCAGCATTTTAAATGAGCATTTATAGTAAGAATATCTGTACCGAAATATTCAGGTAAATCGATCAGGGATGCAAATGATCTCTCATCAGGATCGTATGTCCAGCCTTGCAAAATAGGATAACGTGATGCAACCACTTCATCAAAAGTCATCTTCATTGCATACCAGCCTGGGGGAGATGCAAGAGGTAGAATTTCATTTAATTTATCTTTTACCTGACTGGCAGTTGAATTTACACATTCACTAAAACATATAACATCGGGATCAATAGCCTGTAAAATTCTTGTAAAGTACTGCTGCTTCGATATATTTGTTAATCCATCATCCAGAATATTCCAATTCATTACTCTAAGTAATGTTGTGTCTTCCTTGTTTATTTCTATAAGATCTACTGGTGGAGTTGGTGTGTCATCAAAAGTGTATTCAAAAGTTTCGCTGCTGTTCGGCATCCAGTCACCGTTAGTAACATTGTCACTAAAAAATATTTTTATAGTTTGAGAAGTAAAAAGAAGATCTACGGTGTTTGGGCGTACATTCCGTCCTATAGCAATTTCAAATGTGGTATCTGTTACAGTTGGCAGGCTTCTAAATTGGATATCATCATGAAAAATGTTATGTGTTTGAGTCTTAAAAAATTGACCTGATCGATTTCCCAAATCGAATCGAAGT
>JASFSF010000253.1:0-4498 GCA_050114555.1 Ignavibacteria bacterium | reverse complement strand
TATCGCTGAGAATTGTAGAATCAATTGAACGTTCAAAGTAAAAGATTAATTTTGAACCATATGGTAAATCATCAACTGCAAGATTTCCATTAACTAAAATCCCATTCGCAGCAAGTTTCTCTCTAAAGAGAGTTAAAAAATAATACTCCGGATTCAACAGGTTTAATTTTTCTTTATGATCGGTTGAATCAATGATCTCACCCTGCCTTACAGTGCCGTCAACAATTATATGATTCTTCCTGTTTACCCAATCGCGGGTTATGGTAAGATCCGTTGGTTCAAAGGGATGGACAAGAACATTGTTCTCGACTGTTACATATTCAGTTTCCGGAATTAAAGTAATCCTGGCGATGGAATCACTTAATCCTGCCTCGACGAAGACTTCGATAGAGTTATCATTAATATTCAGAGCACTTAAATAAGGCGATGTTGGATCCGGATCATCATCCCACATCCAGCCATTTCCCCAATAAAGTGAATCTTTAATAGAAAGATCGGCATGGATATTTCCTGCAATATAACTTATTCCCGTTAAATCAATGATTGTAACTAATGAATCCAGATCATTGCTTGAAAATGCCGGATCCATTCCTCCAACCACAAAAAGATCTCCATGTAAGGTTTCACCCGTTATCTCACCGGTATAGTAGAATAAAGTATTGAACCGGAATGTTTCGGGAAGAAATAATAGCGCAGCAGCTGTTGTGAAAAGCTTTTCATTGGATGCAGGATTAAAAAGCAGTTTACTATTCTTACTGTACAATTGTTTTTCTGTTGTAAGGTCAAAAACATCGAGAGCTATTTGAGTGCTCTCAAAAAATTCCTGGTCCAGGATTTTATCGACGTCCCTCTTCAATTTATCAACGCTGTTCTGTGCTGATATACCAATTGATATGAGAAGTGATATAAATAGAATTTTGTTTAGCATAGCAACACTATATTGATTTTAGATAAAATATAATCACACTTGTAAAATATGAAGAATTGAGTTGAGTTATTTGAGGGTCAATATAAAAATTAAAAGTAGGATCGTATTCGGAATTCTACACCGATTTTATCTTCGACTGTCCGGCGGGTTTTTTCAACATCAACTTCATCGATAGAAACAATTGTCATAACTACTTTTTCAACATAGTTTTTAACTCTCTTTGTAAAATCTATCATTTCATTGAACATTCTCGATTCCAATCCCATCAGCTCTGCATATTGCTTTGGATTAAAAGAATTAATGCTTACAGACACTTCATCAATTATTCCGCTGAACTCAGGTGCTATATTTCTTTTGTTAATATAATTTCCGTGTCCGTTTGTATTTATCCTGGTTCTTCCTCCGTTTTCTTTTACATACTTCGAAATTTCTTTAACAACTTCCCACCTGATTGTAGGTTCTCCGTAACCGCAAAACACAATCTCATCATAATCTTTTGGATCGCCGATTTCTCTGATAAAAACATCAGCATCCGGTTCTTCACTCTTATCCATTCCCAGATTGTAACCTTTCAGAACAGGATCAGTCTTTCTTCTGCAGAACGAACAATTAGAGTTACACCTATTGGTCACGTTTACATAAAGTGCATTTCCGATTTTATAAGTGAAAGAGGTTTTTCTCCCTTGTCCGATTCCAAACATTCTGAATACATTATATGATGTAATTTGTCCAACTTCTTCCAGAGTAAGGTTATGGACTTCAGCAATTTTTTCAGCAATATATTTTACATTTGCAGGTTCGTTACGCTTACCTCTTATCGGCTCCGGCGAAAGAAAAGGTGAATCGGTTTCCAATAACAATTGGTCAATGCGAGTGATTTTTAATATTTCCCTTAATTCATCAGCTTTTTTAAAAGTTATATTCCCGGTGAACGAAAGCATATAACCCATAGTCATAAGTTCTTTTGCATCTTCAATCGAACCGTTGAAGCAATGAAATTGTGCTTTCAATCCTTTCCCGCAATAACTCCCAATAATTTCCATCATATCTTCATCTGAATCCCTGTTATGTATGATTGCGGGGAGATTTAAATCAAGAGCAAGATTGAGCTGGGCTTTAAATGCTTCAATCTGTTTTTCTTTTGGTGAGTAATCGTAGTAATAATCAAGTCCTATTTCACCAATGGCAACAATTTTATCATGAGCTGCAATTGCTTTTATTTCATTGATCAGACTACTATCCCAATCTTTTGTATCGTGCGGATGAATGCCAACTGCACCATAAATTATATCATACTTTTCAGTTAACTGCAGGACTTCTTTTGCGGATTTGATATCAGTAGCAGGAACAATTATGTAATCAACCAGTGCTTCTTTTGCATTATCGATTACCTGATCAAGATCATCACTGAAATTAGGATAAAAGAGATGTGAATGAGTATCGATAAACATGGTGTGTAATTCCGCTATATTCTACAAAGTATTAATAAACTTCCCCGATTACAAAAGAGTGTTCATTCAGAGAATGAACTGTTTTTGTTATTTTCACTTCCTGATCTTTTGGAACTACTGCAATTAAACCTATTCCCATGTTAAAAACTTTCCGCATTTCACTGTCACTGATATTTCCATTTTCCTGAATCAGCTTAAAGATTGCTGGTGTTTTCCAGCTATTCCAATTTATCTTAATATTTAATCCTTCCGGAATTATCCTGGATGTATTACCAATTATACCACCACCGGTGATATGGGCAAACCCATTTACATTACAATTTGATCTAATCTCTTTTATCAGATTCAAATATGATTTATGAACACGCAGCAATTCTTCACCAAGTGTGGTCCCGAGTAATTCTAGCTTATCTTTAAGATTGTATTTTTGTTGTAAAACTTTACGAGCAAGTGAATAGCCATTTGTATGCAAGCCATTTGACGGAAAACCAATCAATATATCACCTGCATTTATATTCTTGCCGTCAAGGATTCCTTTTTTATCAACCGCGCCTACGATTGTCCCGGAGAGATCATAATCTTTATCACTATAAACACCGGGCATCTCGGCTGTCTCCCCTGCAATTAATGCGCATCCGTTCTCTTTACAAGCAATCGAAAAACCCTCAACAATGTCAGTTGCTATATCTTCATTCAATTTTCCAAATGCCATATAGTCAAGAAAAAACAATGGATCGGCACCACAAACGGCTATATCATTTACACAGTGATTTACCAGATCCTGCCCGATTGTGCTGTGAATGCCCAACTCGATGGCAATTTTCAGTTTTGTGCCAACTCCGTCGACACTGGAAACGAGAATCGGTTCTTCATATTTTGCAGTATCAAATTTGAACATCCCTCCAAAGTGACCGATATCGGCTATAACATTGGAATTATATGTTGATCTAACGTGATTTTTAATCCTGTTAAGCGTATTTTCGGCAGCATCAATATCAACACCGGATGTTTTATAAGTTGCGTTCAAAAGACTTTTGAAAATCAATAAATATTAAAATTGCGGGCAAAATTTACCACTAATAATAATTTTTATCAAAAGAAACAGTCTTGTGAGAACTTTCTAGAATCATGGTATGAATCTCCATCGAATTAAATTCATCACATATTGCCGACGTTTTCAGTACGGGAATGTTATATTGTATAATATTCTGGCCTGAATTTAATATATTTGAAATCGCAATTTTTTTAATTATCGATGAAAAGTAACGCTCAAATAGACGAACTGAACGACAGGGAAAAAAATATTCTCAAATCCGTAGTTCAGCAATTTATTTTAACAGCATCGCCGGTTGGTTCAAGGAATATTTCTAAAAAATCTGAAATGGGAATATCACCGGCAACCGTTAGAAATATTATGGCAGATCTTGAAGAAACCGGTTATATTAATCATCCTCATACCTCAGCAGGGAGAGTTCCGACTGACAAGGGGTACCGGTACTATGTGGATTCTTTAATGAGGATCAAGAAAATCAAAACATCAGAAAAGGGTTTGATTAGCAAAACGTTGAATCTGGATGTCTCTGATCAGGAAGAACTATTAAAAATTGCGTCGGGATTATTAAGCACAATTACTAACCAGCTTGCATGTGTGTCTTATCCTGATCTTGACTCGGGATATTTTGAGAAGATGCAGATAATAAGTCTCACTACTTCGAGATTGCTTGTTGTCATTAGTATAAGATCCGGTCAGGTTAGGACAATTACACTTGAGATAAAAACCAATATTAGAAGCAATCAGCTGGAATCGGTTCAGAGTTTATTGAACGAAAGGCTAGCCGGTTTGAAATTAAGTGAAATACGCAAAACCTTTAAAGACAGGTTTAAAGATGTTGATGATAAACAAAAACCTGTAATAAGACTATTTGTTGACTCGGTTGATAAAATTTTCAAAGATATTAACAAAACCGACAGCATTATCATCACCGGAGCAAAAAATGTAATCAAACAGCCTGAGTTTGAAAATCCGTCAAAATATGAAGGCATTATTGAGCTGATGGAAGATAAAGATATTATCGTCCATGTAATGGAAAAATCAAGTGAAATAAAAGGTGAAAACGTT
>JASFSF010000252.1:0-4502 GCA_050114555.1 Ignavibacteria bacterium | reverse complement strand
AAACTTATGATGAAGCAAAAGCAGAAGTTTTAAAAAGTGCAGAGCTTACAGAGTTTGCATGCTCTATGCCGCAATTAATTTCGGGTGAGCTGTTGGAGGTTAGTAAAGGTGTTGAGTGCAGGGTGGAACATTACCCGCTTGGAGTTGTTGCTTCAATTACTCCGTTTAACTTTCCTAACATGGTTCCTAACTGGACAATGCCAAATGCCCTGGTTCTGGGCAACACAATGATACTTAAACCTTCGGAACTCGTACCATTAAGTGCAAACAGAATCGCTGAGCTATTAAAAGAAGCCGGACTGCCTAAAGGTGTGTTCAATGTTGTTCACGGAACAAAGGATACTGTGGAAGCAATATGCGATCATCCCGGTATTGATGCTGTTTCTTTTGTCGGCTCGACAAAGGTGGCAAAGATTGTTTATAAAAGAGCAACATCAAATTTGAAAAGAGCACTGGCTCTTGGCGGTGCAAAGAATCATCTTATAGTTTTACCGGATGCAAATGTTGAAATGACAGCTTCCAATGTTGCAGTTTCGATGACAGGATGTGCAGGTCAGCGTTGTATGGCTGCTGCAGCTATGGTTGGTGTCGGTGGTGTAGATCATATCATAGATGAACTTTGCAAAGAAGCGAAAAAAATTATTCCCGGTAAAAATTTAGGTGCAGTGATTTCAAAGCAGGCAAAAGAAAGAATAGGAAACTATATAACCGAAGCTGAGAAAGATGGTGCAAAGGTTTTAGTCGACGGAAGGAACTATGTTGTAAAAGGTAAAGAGAATGGTTTTTATGTTGGTCCTACAGTTATTGATTATGTCAAACCGGAAATGAAAATAGCTAAAGAAGAAGTTTTCGGACCTGTGCTTGTAATCATAAGAACTGAAAACATCGATGATGCAATAAAAATTGAGAATAGTTCTACGTACGGAAATGCTGCTGCGGTGTTCACCCAAAGCGGCGGACTCTCACGTTATGTAACGGATAGAGTAAGTGCAGGTATGATAGGCGTTAATATTGGTGTTCCTGTTCCCAGAGAACCGTTCTCGTTCGGCGGATGGAATGATTCAAGGTTTGGCGTTGGCGATATAACCGGGAAGAGCTCAATTCATTTCTGGACAAAGCTGAAAAAGATTACAACCAAGTGGAACCCGGAAGCTAGAACCAACTGGATGAGTTAGAAAAAACTTTGTGTATTCTTTGTGTCTTAAAACTTTTTTCGCCACGAAGACACGAAGTCTCAAAGTTCCGCTAAAACATTACGTAAAAGCAAAACAGTTAATCTTGTAATTAAATATTGGTAAAGGAAAAATAAATGAGTAAAATAGTTAAAGGAGGATTAATTCAGGCAACTCTTGCAGGATCATCTGAAGATCCCATTGCTAAAATAAAAGAAGCAATGATAGATAAACATCTGAAGATGATTGATAAGGCTGCCAAGGAAAAAGTCCAGGTGCTATGTCTGCAGGAACTTTTTTACGGACCATATTTTTGTGCAGAGCAAAAAACAAAATGGTACGATATGGTTGAGAAAGTACCTGAAGGTCCGACTACAAAACTAATGCAGGAAGTTGCCAAGAAACATAATATGGTAATTGTTGTTCCTGTTTACGAAGAAGAAATGACCGGTGTATTTTATAACACCGCTGCAGTTATCGATGCAGATGGAAAATATATGGGCAAGTACAGGAAACATCACATCCCTCATTGTGAACCGGGATTCTGGGAAAAGTTTTACTTCAGACCGGGCAATTTAGGATTTCCTGTTTTTAAAACTGCTTATGCAGATGTAGGAGTTTATATCTGTTACGACCGTCATTTTCCTGAAGGTGCGAGAGCTCTTGGTTTAAATGGTGCGGAAATCTTATTCAATCCATCTGCTACCGTTGCAGGTTTATCGGAATATTTATGGGAGCTTGAACAACCCGCACATGCCGTTGCCAACGGATATTTTGTTGGTGCGATTAACAGGGTAGGGAAGGAAGGTCCGTGGAATATAGGTGAGTTTTACGGCAGCAGTTATTTCTGTTCACCCCGTGGTAAGATCATTGCACAGGCGAGTCGTGATAAAGATGAACTTGTTGTTGCAGATCTTGATCTTGACGAAATTAAAGAAGTTCGGAACATCTGGCAGTTTTACCGCGACCGCAGGCCGGATGCTTATGATGATTTAGTAGGTAAATAAACCAAGTAACGAGGAAATAAAATGTCAAAAGATCAAATTCCGGAAATTACTTCAAAGCACACCTACGGTACATGGAGATATCAAAAAGGCTGGAAGCCAATGCATATCGTTGATGCAAATGGATGTTATTTTACCGATGCATCAGGTAAAGAATATTTGGATTTTTCTGCACAACTGATGTGCAGCAATCTCGGGCACAAAAACAAGGCTATGATAAAATCAATTTCTGAACAGGCGGAAAAGCTTTCATTCATTGCTCCCGGCTTTGCAACGGATGTTCGCGCTGAACTAAGCAGCTTGTTGCTGGAAGTTTTACCAAAAGGATTGGATAAATTTTATTATTCAACATCCGGGACTGAAGCTAACGAAGCGGCGATTAAAATCGCAAGAATGTATACTGGAAAGTATAAAATTATTTCACGTTATAATTCATACCATGGATCAACTGCTGCATCAATAGCAGCTACCGGAGATCCGAGACGATGGGCTATCGAACCTGCAGGTAAAATAGACGGTGTGATATTCGCACCGGAATGCAATTGCTACAGATGCCCGCTCGGACACGAATATCCCGATTGTGATACAGCCTGTGTAAATTACATTGAGTATATGATTCGTAATGACGGTAATGTAGCTGCAGTGATATTTGAACCTGTTGTCGGAACGAACGGAATATTAATTCCAACCAGGGAGTACTTACCGCGCTTAAGAAAAATATGTAATGATAATAATGTACTGATGATTGCAGACGAGGTGATGAGCGGTTGGGGCAGAACGGGTAAATGGTTTGCAGTCGATCACTGGGATGTAAAGCCGGACATACTTACAACAGCAAAAGGTATTACTTCGGCATATGTTCCGCTTGGTGTAACCGCAACCACTATGAAAATTGCAGATCATTTTAATGATCATTACTTTGCACACGGTCACACATATGAGGCGCATCCTCTAACCCTGGCTCCTGCAATTACTGCAATCAATGAAATAAAAAGATTGAAACTAATTGATCGTTCGGCTGAAATGGGAGAATATCTCGGTAAAAAATTAAATGAGTTAAAAGATAAACATCGATCTGTTGGAGATGTTAGAGGACTGGGATTGTTCCGGGCAGTTGAAATTGTGAAAGATCAAAAAACAAAGGAACCGTTCAATACTAAAGAAGATAAAGTAGCCGGAACGCCATTGATGGTTGATAAAATCAGCGGTGAAATGATGAAGAGTGGTTTATATCTATTAGGATGGATAAGTCATTTTATAATTGCACCTCCGTTAATAATCACAGAAGAACAGATTGATTCTGCAATTAAAGTATTTGATGATGCTTTAAATATTGCAGACGCTGAGCTTAAAAATTAATGTTATTTCACATTTAAGTGGAATCCGAAATCATAACATAACCAGATCAACAAATGATGAATCTTGCAGATAAGTTATCAAAAGAAGAGTACGAAAATAATTTTAAAGAAATTCAAATTCCTTTTTCAAAAAATGCTGCAATTTCGGAAGCCAACAGGTGCTTATACTGTTTTGACTCTCCATGTACAAAAGCGTGTCCCACGCATATAGATATTCCGACCTTTATTAAGAAAATTTCAACGGAAAATATTCTTGGTTCTGCTAAAACAATTTTTGCATCGAACTGGATTGCATTAACATGTGCTAAAGCATGCCCGGTAGAAGATTTATGTGAAGGCGCATGTGTTTTTGTTGAAAAAGGTGAAAAACCGATTGAAATTGGAAAGCTTCAACGTTTTGCGGTTGAACATTATTTTAATTCAAAAATGCCGAAGATTTTTGATAAAAAATCCAGTAATGGTAAATCAGTCGGAATTATTGGATCAGGTCCGGCAGGATTAGCTTGTGCGGCGGAACTTTCCTTACTTGGTTATAAAGCAATTATCTATGAATCAAATAAAACTCCAGGTGGATTGGATACATGGGGAATTGCACCATACAAAACATCTCAGGCTGATAGTTTAAAAGAAGTTGAGTATGTTAAAAGTTACGGTGTTGAAATAAAAACCGGCGTAACTGTTGGAGAATCAATCAAAATTGATAAATTAATGAAAAAACACGATGCAATTTTTATCGGGATCGGATTAGGTGAGAGTAAGAGATTAAATATACCTGGCGAGGATTTAAACGGAGTGAGAGGTGCTTTAGGGTTTATAGAAGAAGTGAAAAAAGAAAAGTGGTTATCTGTAAATGTTGGAAGGAGAGTTGCCGTAATTGGTGCAGGTAATACATCGATTGATGCAGCAACAGAAGCAAAAAGGTTAGGTGCTGAAGAAGTTATGATTATTTACAGGCGTTCTGAGAATGA
>JASFSF010000251.1:0-4504 GCA_050114555.1 Ignavibacteria bacterium | reverse complement strand
ATCACGAATAAAATTTCTTGCCTGGTAATTTCTCACCCCATCCCAATAAGTTCTTTTGCCGGGACTTTTTGCAAGATCATCAATCGAAAACTCACCTGGTTCCGATTTAAACAACCAATATTTTTTTGCCATCCTTATTCCTCATCATTTTATTTTCTATTCAAACATAAACACAAAATAGTAATTATTCATCATCACTCATTTTGTAAATTGCTATTGGATTTATAGCTGAATATATTGATCGTAACTTTGGATTGAACATGCTGAAAATTTTAACATCGATAGTTTGCATTCTATTAACATTTTACTCCCACGCCCAATCGAGCGGAGCTTTCACAATTGCACGTTTAAAATATAACGGCGGCGGTGACTGGTACAACGATCCATCAGCAGAGGTTAACCTGTTAAACTTTGTGCAGCAAAACACAAATATTAAAGTGGATGCTCGATACCAGTTTGTAGAAGTTTCGTCGGAAGAAATATTTTCATATCCGTTTCTATTTATGACCGGTCATGGCAATGTTGTTTTTTCTGAAGATGAAGCTGAACGATTAAGATTGTACCTTGAGAACGGAGGGTTTCTTTACATCGATGACGATTACGGATTGGACAAAGCCGTCAGGCGCGAGATGAAAAAAGTTTTCCCATCTGAAGAATTTATAGAAATACCTTTCAACTATGGTTTATACAATGTGGTATTCAACTTTGAAAACGGTCCGCCGAAGACACACGAACATGATAACAATCCGCCAAGAGGATACGGAATATTTATTGGTGAAAGGCTTGCTGTTTATTATACAGTTGAATCGAATCCAAGTGACGGCTGGGCAGATGCAAGCGTTCATGACGATCCTCCGGGAAAAAGAAAAGAAGCATTGGAATTCGGAACAAATATTGTCGTCTGGGCGTTGTCACAATAATGGGAACTGAATCTAAATATTACCGGGAAGTAATTAACAAGCTTGAAAGACTTTGTAAAAAGAAACACTTCTCATTTATCCTTATGGGATTTGCTGTATTGTTTTTATCGGTTACTGCTTTTATTATCCTCAGCTCTTTTATCGAGCTTATTTCAAATTTTAATTCTTCGGTAAGAACAATAATATTTATGGTCGGTTGTCTATTGGCAGCCTTGCTGACTGTTATATCTATATTCATTCCACTTGTTCGTTATTTTAATTTTTTGAGGAAGGAAACATACTTCCAGGTTGCTGATGAAGTTGGCAAAAGTTTCCCCCCGATCAAAGATGAACTGTTGAATTCAATGCAATTGGTATCGACTGAAGAGAATAAAAATTTTTATTCTCCGGAAATGATAAATGCCGCTTTCAAAAATGTTTATAACAAAACAAAGAATATCAGCTTTGAATCGATTGTCAAGTTTGATAAAGTGAAAAGGATTTATTCTTTGCTGGCGTATATGGTTATTCTTTTCCTACTATTAATATTATTTGTCCCGGGTCTGAATGCAGCATCTTATCGGTTGCTTAACTTTAATAAAGAATATATTACAACACCATTATTTTCCTTTAATATTTCTCCGGGCAATTCTGATATTACAAAAGGGGATGATATTATGATATCGGTTTCTGCTGATGGAAAAGCTCCGGATTATATTTTACTCGGAATCAAAAACGAGGGAGAGGTTGAATTTAAATTTGAAAAATTATCTACCGATTCATCCGATAAATATGAAAAAAATTTAAAAGCCATAAGAACATCATTTAAATATTTTGCGACTGCTGAAAATATTAATAGTGATGAATTTGAAATCAAAGTAGTCGACAGACCGATAGTAGAAAATCTCGTACTTCAAATATTACCTCCTGCATATTCAAAAAGTGAAAAGATCGTCCAGCGGGACAATGGTAATGTAACTGCTCTTGTTGGAACTGAAGTTTTTGTAAATATTTCTTCAACGAAAGAATTGAGTAAATCGTTAATAATATTCAGCGATACCACATCAATTGATCTTGTTACTGATGGTAAAGAAGCAGGAGGTAAATTTATTGTTAGAAAAAATAAAAGTTACATCATAAAACTATTTGATAAATCCGGAACAGAAAATTCATCCCCCATATTATATAACGTGCAGGCCATGTATGACAAATTCCCGTCTATAACAATGATCGCACCGAATAAGAATATCAAGCTGGCAAACGATAACAGGGTAAATTTAATTACCGATATAAACGATGATTATGGATTTTCAAAATTAATATTGAATTATCGGTTATCAGAATCGCGTTATGAGGTTGTTCAACCGGAATTTTCCCACTTGCAGATAAATATTCAACAACTACAAAAGCAACAAAGAGTAGATTATATATGGAATCTTTCATTAATGTCTCTTGGCACCGACGATGTAGTCAGCTATTATCTTGAGGTTTTCGATAATGACAAGATAAGCGGACCTAAGTCAAGTAAGACTCCTATTTTTAATGTTATGGTACCATCGCTTGATGAAATTTTAGCAGATGCAGAGGAAACTCAGGATTTTGTGCAAGATGAATTGGAGCAGGTACTAAGAGAAGCAGAAGATTTGCAAAAAACACTGGAAGAGATTGATCAGGATTTAAAGAAGGATGAAATAAAAATAAGTTGGGAAGAGAAAGAGAAAATTGAAAATGCACTTGATAAATTCCAGGAGCTTCAGGAAAAGGTGAATAATTTAAGTGATGAACTTCAAAAGATGCAAAGCGATTTACATGAAAATGATCTGCTCTCGCAGGAAACACTGGAAAAATACATGGAATTGCAGGAGTTGATGGATGAATTAACAAGTGAAGTGATGAAAAAAGCGATTGAACGCCTTCAACAACAGATGGAGCAAATGAATAGAAAAATGACGCAGGATCAGATTGAAAATTTCAAGATTGATGAGGAAAGATTTAAAAAGAGTATTGAACGAACACTTAATCTGTTAAAACGAATTCAGGTTGAACAAAAAGTTGATGAAATCATTAAAAGAACCGAAGAATTAATTGAAAACCAGAACGATCTTAGAGGACAAACTCAGGATAATGATCCATTGACTGGAAATAAAAATGAATTGATGGAGAGACAGAACGACATTACTGATAAAATCGACAGGCTTGAAGGAGAAATGGAAGAGCTCGATAGTAAAATGAGCGAGATTGATGATATGCCTGAAGAAGAGCTTGAAAAAGTGATGGATAAAATGGAAGAGCAGCAAAATAAAAAAATGTCGGAAACAGCTTCACAAAATATCCGGCAAAATGATATGGAACAGGCTTTACAACAGCAGCAGCAGATCAAAAACAATATGGATGAGTTGAACCGGCAAATGCAGGAAATGCAAAACTCGATGAAGATGCAAAATCTTATGCAAACGTTCACCGATATGATGAGAATGCTCGATAACATAATTGAAATGTCTAAGATGCAGGAGGAATTGAAAAGTAAAACTGAAGGAATGGAATCTGGGTCATCGTCATTTAATGGTGAAGCAGAAAAACAGGAAGTGCTTAAAGAAAATCTGTTGAATATCATGAAGCAAATGGCAGAATTATCTCAGAAAACTTTCGCAATAACTCCGGAAATGGGCAAAGCGCTGGGCAATGCAGTAAAACAAATGCAGCAGACTATACAATCGTTACAAAACAGGAATGGTTCCATCGCTGCTTTGTCACAGACCGAGGCCATGAAAAATTTAAATGAAGCCGCTTCAATGTTGAAAGGAATGATGGAAACATTGATGCAGGGCGGTGGCGGGGGAGGTGGAATGATGTCCTTGATGCAGCAGCTTCAGCAGCTTTCTGCTCAACAAATGGACTTGAACAGGTTGACTCAAATGCTTCAGCAATTACAACAGGGTAATTTAACTCCACAACAACAGCATGAGTTGCAGCGATTGGCTCAACAGCAGGATTTGATCCGTAAATCTTTAGAACAATTAAATCATGAGGCAAAGCTATCGGGAGAATCGAAAAAGATTCCGGCGGATCTTGATAATGTTCTAAACCAAATGCAGGAAGTTCTAACAAACATGAACAGCCAGAAACTTGATGATGGGCTAATTCAAAAGCAGGAAAGAATTTTATCAAAGCTGCTTGATACACAGCGCTCAATAAATGAAAGAGATTTTGAGAAAGAAAGAAAATCAAATACTGGTATAAACGTAGTTCGTGAATCGCCAGGGGGAATCAACCTCGATTCTGAAGAAGGAAAAGACAAACTGAATGATGAAATAGATAGAACTGTGAAGGAAGGTTATGCAAAGGACTATGAAGAACTCATCCTCAAATATTTCGAGGCTGTGAAGGAAACTGACTCGAACAAGTAACAACTTAGCCAGGTCAATCATTTAATACATCTCTATAAATTACTTAATTATAGTCAGTTACAAGAAGTTAAACTGTTAGAATTTTAGTAAATTCGTTGTATAGTTGCACAAAAGTAATCTTCCTATGATTGGAATTATAAACAACACGCTTCACATACTTGCTACTGTTACAAACAGTAAAAGCGCTTTATTAGTAAA
>JASFSF010000250.1:0-4507 GCA_050114555.1 Ignavibacteria bacterium | reverse complement strand
AGCGCATGGATTGCCGTTGCCCCGCTGTTTCGGGCGCCTGCATCGTATCAGGACGTGGGCGCAGAAACACGCGGATCGATCGCGCGCGGCAATTGCAAATCTGCGCCGGCGGTCCGTACAATCGCACTCTCCGTGCGGGCGTAACTCAGTTGGTAGAGTGTCAGCTTCCCAAGCTGAATGTCGCGGGTTCGAGTCCCGTCGCCCGCTCAAACCTTAGATAATTGATTTTACAAATCCAACCGAACTAACTTTATTACCATTTTAATAAACTTCTGACCTTTCATAACATTTATAAATTTATGTATATGAAGAAAATTATTTAATATATAATTTGTGCATGTTTGCAAATTTAAAAGACAATAAAGCGGGAAAATTAAAATGAATTATATCTTCAATAATTTAAAAGTTAAACCTCTCTTAGTTTTTCTTGTACTATCATTAAACACTTTTTTCGGTCAGGGTAATACCGTACAATTAACCGAAGTAGCGTCTTCTGAATTCAGATGGACCGGTGTAGCAGTTTCACACGAAGGAAGAATGTTTGTGAATTTTCCAAGGTGGTCACAAATCCCTTTTTCTGTTTGTGAAGTAATTGATGGTCAACCAGTTCAGTATCCGGATGAAGAGTGGAACACATGGAATGAAACAACTGACCCGGAGAATCATTTTGTTTGCATACAAAGTGTGTATGTTGATAGAGAAAACTTTCTGTGGATTCTTGATCCCGGAACTGTAAACTGGAAGGTGGTTGAAGGCGGAGCAAAATTATTAAAAGTTGATCTGCAAACTGACTCAATAATTCAGATTATATATTTTAATGAGTCAATCGCTTCGGGACAAAGTTATTTAAATGATGTCCGCGTTGATACCGAACTTGGTTATGCATACATTACCGATTCCGGAATTGGAGCTATTGTTGTGGTAAATTTATTGAACGGTGAGAGCAGAAAACTACTTGACCAACATTCCTCAACCAAAGCTGAACAGAGCACTATTACTGTTAATGGAAGATCAGTTGAGTTTACGGTTCATTCAGACGGACTTGCATTATCAAATAACCGGGAATATCTCTATTACAAAGCTCTTTCAGGTAAATCACTTTTCAGAATTAAAACCGGTGTTCTGCGAGACTTTTCCCTATCCCCCACAAAGATTGGAGAAGCGGCTGAATTTGTAATAGAAACGATGCCCTGCGATGCCATTGAGTTTGCACCAGACGATTATCTTTATATTACTTCAGTTGAAGACAACGCAATCTACCGCTACCTGCCTGATGAAAAACTTGAACTGGTTATAAGAGATGAAAAACTTACGTGGCCGGATAGTTTTGCTATAACACCGGATGGAAAAATTTATGTTACAACATCAAGGATTATGTTTCCGCCAGGCCTGCACGCTGTATTTTTAATTGAATGATGTCAGAGTAAGACTCATGGGTTAGTTAATTTACGATTAAAAATTGATTGTCGAACCGACTAAAATATATTATTATAATGGACAAATGGTCTGAACAGGATAAGCTTGTAACTGGTAAAAAATTAATGTATGTTTTATTGTCACTAAATAAAATTAAGATAAGACTACATTAGTAACACTTCGTTTTCTAATCCTATATTTTCTATAGAGGCACAATACCGGTCGATTTTCAATAATAGTTGAACAGTCAAAATGTTATTAATTTATAAAGGAGCTTAATCATGAATATTTATGTGGGAAATTTATCCCCTGGTGTAGATGATGAAGATCTTAAAAGTTTGTTTTCCGAACATGGTAACGTTAGCAGTGCAAAGGTTATTCGTGATAACTACAGCCAGGAATCGAGAGGGTTTGGGTTTGTTGAAATTGCAGACCAGGATGAGGCAAAAAAGGCTCTTGAATCACTCAACTCCGTGGAGCTAAAAGGAAATAAGATCGTTGTAAATGAAGCTCGTCCAAGGAGAGACAGAAACAGGGGGAGAGGAAGAAGATATTAATTCAACTTCTAATTACTGATTTAATGCCGCAATTTATTGCGGCTTTTTTTTAAAAGTAAGAATTTAAAACCAAATCAGGATTCTTATATTATTTAAGAATCTGATATCAAATAAAATAAGGGAGTGAAAATGAAAATTTTTGTTGGAAACTTATCGCGCGAAGTTAACGAAGAAGAACTTAACGAGCTTTTTTCAGAGTATGGTCGAGTCAGCAGTGTTAATATAATTCGCGATATGTTTAGCCGTGAATCAAAGGGATTCGGATTTATTGAAATGCCCGGAAAAGCTGAAGCTCAAAAAGCTCTCGCTAACGTAAACACTTATGAATTAAAGGGTAAGAAACTTGTTGTAAATGAAGCCAGACCTGAGCGAAACAGAAGAGGCAGAAAAGGTGGACATAGCCGTAAAAAAACTAGTGGTGGTAACAGAAGAAGATATTAATAACATCATAATAACATATTCTACTAATTCTCTATTTGGTTGAAAATAAATAGAACTTGTTTTTTTTTACTAATAACCGGATATTTGAGCCGCGAATTTTTAAAAAATTCCTGAATAAACCTATTCATATATAACATTGGGAGCTTAGCTCAGCTGGTTCAGAGCACCTGCCTTACAAGCAGGGGGTCATAGGTTCGAATCCTATAGCTCCCACAACCGTAACAATGTGTAATTAATAGATTACAGGATTTCTTATTCATTTTTATAATAAGCCATATAGATTATATGAAGCATGCCATATGATTATGTTATCCTTCCTCATCTTCCGTCTTTTCTAAAGGTTTCATATCTGCAAATTTGGAATAAGTATATATTCCTGTGGTCCCACCAAGTATTGATGTATCGTATTCAAACTTTAATTTGCTCATATCAGTAGTAGCGGGTATTACATAGATTAACGACATATCAGTCACACTCGTTTCAGTAACTTCCGTGGGCCAGTAACCCCAGAATAAATCTTGTTCAATTTCACCATCATACAAATGAGCAATTTTTGATAACGTATTAAACAACTCTTTTTTATGCTCCTTTGAACCAACTTCCTCTTGAGTAGCAATTGCTTTGAAATTAAAATTAAGCTCGAGTTTTATAATATGGTGATCTACATATTTACAATACACTCCATTCTCACCAACAGAGACCTGAGTCTGTACACCCTGAATCATTGGAGGTAAACTCATTCCTGAGAAATAAATATTTTCTACAAATTCTGCATTAATTATTTCTATATCTGGTGGGCTGCTACAGTTAAAAAATGAAATTGAAATCAGCAATGAAAACAAAAGGATAATTCTTATACACATAATTTCCTCTCAATAAATATGATTTAATACTTATATGGTGAATACCTAAATATTAAAGAAGTACATCGGGAAAAAATATTATAGTAATCAGATTCAACTTGTTAAACTTAATAATTTAATTGCCACAATAAAATATTGTTGCTGTTTGTTAATAATTAGTTGCTTCTATCAAGTATTATTATCATTTTAATAATCAAAATTAACTTTTCTACACCTTGGGCAAGGTTGTAGTATGCGGTGAAGCAATATGTGAGTCTATTCCCTCTTTCTGATAATTACCCTTAGGTGTACAAATAATTTACTTCCATACATCGGCTGGAGTAAATCATGTTATATAAATTTTTAATTGGGTTCTTAAACTCCTTTGCTTATCATTTAGTGATCATCGTTCTGTTTGGTTTTGTAGCAAATAGCTACTCTCAAGATTATAATAAAGAAACAGCTACCGTAACAGACATTGATGGCAATGTCTATAAGGCTGTAAAAATTGGAAATCAGATATGGATGGCAGAAAATCTAAAGGTTACTCATTATCGAAATGGTGATATCATACCAAATATTGTAGACAATAAAATCTGGTCGGATGTTTCTACCGGAGCCTATTGCTATTACAATAATGATACAGCCTATGTTGATACATATGGTCTGCTATATAATTGGTATGCTGTGACTGACTCGGCAAATATTGCCCCTGAGGGTTGGCATGTCCCAAATGATGAGGAATGGAAAGAACTGGAAATGTTTTTAGGTATTAGTAAAGATGAAGTGAATAAAACAACAATGGATCCAGAAGTGTTGGATAAATTTTTAGAATTAAGCATGATAAGTAAGAAGACAGCCTACGAATATTTAGAACGGGGAACAGATGAGGGAAGTAAATTGAAATCAACAAGTGGATGGGAAACAAATGAAAACTCAACAAACTCAAGTGGGTTTTCGGGATTGCCCGGGGGGACGCGAACTGATGAAGGAGAATTTATACATTTGAGTATTCGTGCTCACTTTTGGACCACTACGATGAACCCAAATGTTCCTGTGATCGCTATAAACCGGTTTCTTGACTGCAACAAAGAAGTGATTGACATAGCTGCTGCATTTTTTAATGCAGGGCTTTCTGTTCGTTGTGTCAAGGATTAGACTACTATTAACGGGAGAAATCATGAAATCCATACCACGCATTTTGATTATAACCACTTTAAGTACCTGTAGCCTATTTATCGCACAAGATAA
>JASFSF010000249.1:0-4523 GCA_050114555.1 Ignavibacteria bacterium | reverse complement strand
GTCTGATTCCTGCAAATATTTCCGGCTGTTTTAAACCTTTATATAAGATCACATTTGCAAAAGTAAACAGCAAAATCAGTGAAACACTTTCCGGATAATAAATCTCATATCCTTGTATATTTAATAGAAATACTACGAAAGAAAGTCCCCATATTAAAATAAATCCCGAGACAATTACTTCCAGCCAGGATAGTTTAACTTTCTCTATTGCCGAAAAGAGATTTTTCAGTTCCGATCTATAGTTAAAAAGAACCATTAAAGCTGCAATGCTGTAAATTAAAAAGTGCAGGTATATGGCTAATGTATTCAGAATATATTCATCCAGTGTGAATAAGTAACGCGACAGAATATCTATTTTTGCAGAGGAGCTGTAGACATGAAACTTAAACGACATGTATATAAAATGGAGAATGAATGGGATGAGGTGAAGAATATGTATCTTCTTTAATTTGAAATCGTTATAAGCAAGTGATTTTGCGTAAAGGAATAACGCCGGTCCCAGCAAAAACTCGAATGAGAGTCCTACATTAAAAACGTGCGGAGTAAATGAAATAAAAACTGTTTTAAACCTGTAAAAAAGACCATTGCTGAAGCACAATGCTTTTGAGAAAAGGAAAACCGCAAATAATTTATTACTGAGTGTGTTTCCCTTCTTTAATGTGAACAGGAATACAGAAAAAAACAAAAAGAGAAATACGGTAATAAATCTTAGTACGTCGTAAAATTCCAAATTCATAAGCTGAACTTTGGTAATGTTAGATAGTTTAACCTATTGGTTACTCCCCCTTTACAATAATTCCTGTATAATTCATTTATTCCGGATTTTTTCTTCACAGACCCTGCCTTTATAATATTAAATAGATTCGCTATTCATTATTAAGATGTATTTAATCTAATAACCGTATAATAATTTAACAAACTATTATTTTAACAATAGAATGGTGGATGATATGCGGTAATATTCATAAATGAACTTGAAAAAACGTAATATATAAAATGAAATCACAAACGAATGCAACTATATACTCTCAACCTCTTTAAAATTAATTAACATAATTTACTTGCCTTTTAGGAAAATAATTTTCAATTTTATCAACAGGTTACATCTGCAAAATCTGAATTCAAATTATACACAGGAGGTAATGTGAAAAGATTTTTAATCGCATTTTTTTACTTAGTTGTATTCCCCGTATTACTCTTCGCTCAGCGTGATGTTGATCTTATAAGTCTAAAACTTTTTGAGTCGGGCTATAATCCTCCGCCGCGGGATGAACGGTATTATACTACAAGTTTCGATAGAGATGATACGAGGTATATCTTCTACGAAGTTCATCTTGATAATAATCTTTACAATATACGGGACAACAGTTTGAAAATTCAGGCAAAATATTACTACCCTAATGGAAGTCTTATGAGCGATCCCATACTGCGAAAGACAATGTACTCTGATTGGGAAACAGGATATTTCTGGCATGGCTGGGGTTGGGATGATTCCGGTAACTGGGAAGAAGGCAGATACACAATTGAAATTTACATCGACGGAAGATATGTAACTGAAAAGAAGTTTACCGTTTATGATTCATATAACAGCAGGGACTACAGCAGGAGCAGAGAATTTGAACTCGAAGAACTGAACTTTTTCGAAGCGGGGTATAATCTGCCCGACAGGGAGGACTACAGGTATAAGACATACTTCGATAAATATGATTCACGTTATATTTATACAGAGATTGTTGTAAGAAATAATCTTTACGAAATTAGAACTCAAACCCATGAACTTGAGTTTGAATACTATAATCCGGACGGTTCACTCCGCGGGAGAATTAAAGCAGATTATACAATAGATAAAGATTGGAAAACTTCCTGGATTTCACGCGGCTGGGGATGGGATGAGCGCGGAAACTGGCCTGTGGGTACATATACCGTTGAAGTATACTCTGATGATAAATTTATTGGAGACGGGCAGTTCACGATTTACGATTAAAAATTTTTAGTCCGAAAGAATGTCATCCCCACACAGGTGGGGATCTCATTCATTTCAGTTATATTATAAATAATATGTCATTCCCACGTAAGTGGGAATCTCTTTAATACCTTTCATATATCAAACTACTTAAGTCACCCCCGCGCACCTGTCCGCCGACTTGTCAGCCGGCTTGTCATCCGGCTTGTCATCCGTAGCATTTGCGAAGGATGAAGCATTTGCGAAGGATGAAGCATTTACGAAGGCGGAAGCGGGAATCTCATTAATAAACATATAACTGTATACTTTGTCCAACATACTTATAACACTTACCTTGACTATAGAATAAAAAATACAGATTTTAATTAAGGGTGTAATTATTAATTAACTCCCCGTATTCTTTCACAAATCTAGCGGGACTGTTGTGAAGAAAGAAAATAGATTTCCTTTTGCAGAAAGTTGCAGGATAATTAATAGTTAGGACATAGGATTCAAATAGATAAAAAATGAAGGTGACAGTTAATCAAGTACTACAAGTTTTATGTACTCTAATGGTCGAAGATCGCGCGGAGGTGCGTTTGTTAAGAAATCGAATTAATAACACAATTACTTCCCTTGCAATCTCCTCCTTTGCGATCACGGCATTTCTCCTCGATAAGAGGATTATCTTTGAAATCAAGTTGTATTCAACTGTAATCGACGTAATGATTATCCTGATTATGGCATTCGCCTTCTGGAGATTGATGATCGACCTCGGATGGGTACGGACAGCTCTTGAACTTCGAGAGAAACTTATTAGGGATTTGGAAGAGAAGGGCAAAACGTTTGAAGTGGATCCCCTTCCACTGTTGGAGGCAAAAAATAAATCACATATAACGGATGATGATATGAAGTGGGTTTTTGCCTTTGGGATAACAATAATGGTGTTGAAAATTGCAGCTGTATGGTTTTTTCTGCCCTAACCACTCGCTCAAGACCGAACGCCGAATCAGTTTAAGTTAGTTGCAGTTTACTGGTTTATGTTTTTCGTATTAGGCGTTTGTGTAATGTAAATATTTTTAGTCCCGTATCTGCTTTGTTGCTATGCATAGTTTGTAAATGAAAGTTCGTACTAAAAAAAATTATTTAAAAATGTAAAATTGTTGTGTTAGGCTTCGGCTTAGGCACAACGCTGTTAAGTGTTAATATAATTATATTCAAACAAAGTAATGTCTTTTATAAAAATAATTGGAAAACCCATCTTTAATTCATTGCTAAATTTAGTAATGCTGGGAGTTGCTATTTATGCGTTAGTCATTGCAATAAGAACTTTTGATAACGCAAATGAACAATTTGAGAAAAATTCAAGATCTTCGGATAGTCTTTTCAATGTGCAATTAAGATATTCAAAACAATTAAATGATAGTTTGATAAACCAAATAAGTCAATTACAAGAAATTACAAATAGTCAGTTAAAAATTACTGATGAACAACTAGAAGTATCAAAAGAAACTTACAGAAATCAGCTTTACACTGGACGACCTAAAATAGTATTATTATATAATTTTATAAAAGATACTTCCTTTGTATTTAATAATGCATTTAGTCCAGTAATTAGTACAAAATATACTAATGTTGGTAACAGAAATGCAGTTAACCTTAAGAGTAGATTTTTTGTAGTTTATCCTGACTTTTCTGGTATAAGATCAAGTGCTCTATTTCCAGAAATGACCGGAAATTTTGAGCCAGAAGCTTCTTCTACTTATGAGTTTAAACCAAGGATTCCAGTCCAGTATAAAGATGAATTCTATTATTGTGTTGAGTTTTCATACTATGACAACATATTAAAAAAAGAATTCTACTTCCCATATTATTTCCATTATTACAAAAATCGAAATGAATATAATTTTTATGATTGTGAAGATAATGTTAAACCAAAAATTAAAAATACAATTAATAATATTCTTAAAGCGTTAGATATACCTTTGTTTGATATATGAAATATTAATTCATAACCAGCAAATCCACGAATGAGTCCCATAGACAATTAATCCCCTCTTTCATCCCTATAAATCTTAACTTTAGTGAGCAACACTGATAAATTTGATTTTATTACTTAGTTTATAGTAGTTATTTGAAACGCCGCTATACTTTTATACCATTTCAAAAAGTTTTGTTAATTGTAAAAGAAAGTGATAAAATACATTGAACAATTTATTCCCTCATAACCAAAAGAGAGTTTATGACCAGATCCCGATTAGAAGCTTTTAGCGACGGTGTTCTTGCAATTATTATAACAATTATGGTTCTGGAATTAAAAATTCCAGATGAAGCTACTTTTTCAGGCTTGTCCCATCTTCTACCAATTTTTATAAGTTACATCTTAAGTTTTGTATTTATAGCAATTTATTGGGGAAACCATCACCATTTATTACATACGGTTCATCATCATACAAGCAAAATTATGTGGGCTAATATGGGTATGCTCTTTTCTTTATCGCTAATACCTTTTACAACCGGCTGGATGGGACATAACAACTTTGATAAAATTCCTGTTGCAGTGTATGCAATTAATTTATTG
>JASFSF010000248.1:0-4524 GCA_050114555.1 Ignavibacteria bacterium | reverse complement strand
AGACAATTAAAATTACTAATCCGAATAAACCTATTTTATTATATTTATTCATAACATATTAGTTTACTAATATTGGAACACTCTCTGCTACACCGATAAACATTCCGATAACATTACTCCCCTGCACGTTCCACTCAGTCGAACCGCCGCCCTGTATGAAAGGATCATCAATATTGCCGCTTGATGTTCTTGAGTTGAAGTATGCTTTAAACGATTTATCGAATGAAAATATCCGTATAAATCTTTGACCGTTATATGCAGGTGTTAACAATTCTTGATCAATCGGTGGAGTGCGAACAGATACAGTTGAACCAGGATAAATTGATTCCGGCAGCGTAACTGAAAAGAAATCATCAGATCTATAAACAGTTGATGAACCTATTTCCCAGATGGCTGCATATGCTTCATTTTCCGAAGATAAAACATCTGCCTCCAAAGAGTTATTATCTACATTAAAATTCGTTTGTGTAACAACTGCTTTTGGAGGGATGTAAGTTTTGCTGTAGATAAAATTATCTTCGCGCATTGCAAATAATTCGTACGTATCGCCAGCTTGAATTCTGAATTCATGAATTGATTCGTAAAGACCGTCACGTGTATATATAATGGGTATAATCTGAACATTATTGATTCTTATGTATGCTGTTATGTCTTTGATCTCGGCAAGTTCAATAGAATACTCTACGCCGAGAGGAAGTGTCTTTGTGAACTTTACACCGGAAAAGAAACCGTTTTCTCTTAACTCAGCCTCCACTACTGTAAATTCAGTGAACTCCGCATCTACATCAATAACTTGTTGATTTTCACACGAAACTAAAATCATTAAAAGCAGGAATATGTATATTATTTTATAGTATTTCATCATTAAATATTTATATTAATTCCTATTGACGGTATAAAAGGAAATAAAGTTATTTCCTTAATTGCCGGCATTAAATTTCCATCTTCGTTTTCTTCAAACACGATAAACCTTGCAAAAGGATTCTTACGGTTGTAAACATTATACAGGTTCAGGTAAATTTCAGTTTTATCAAAAATCCAATCGAATGAATAATTAAAGTTTATATCCAGTTTATGAAAGGCAGGAAATTGAGCTGAGTTTACTCCAAAATAATTTACCTGCAACTGCGAATTTCCGCCAATACCTATTGGAGCAAATTCGAACTGGCCGGGCGGTAGAGCGTACCATTGACCGGTTGCGTAAGACCAGGATGCGCTAACATTAAAATCTTTAAACATCTCATATGATAATACAACAGAAATGTCATTTCGTCTGTCATATTTAGGATAAAACAATTTACCGTTATTAAGTTCGGCAAATTGTCTTCTGGTCCAGGAAAGAGTATAACCTATCCAACCTGTTAAATCACCTTTCCGCTTATTCAGAAAAAATTCAACTCCGTATGATTCTCCTTTGCCATTTGTAAACTGATTTTCGATATCATCATCAATGGGATTTAACAGGGGAGTGTTAACGAATTCATTCAAGCCGTCCATTTCTTTATAATAACCTTCCAGAGAAATTATATATTCCTGGTTATTCCAGTACGAGTCCAATCCCAGAACATATTGGGTTGACTTGCTTGGTTCGATATTTTTGGTAGAAGGATACCACAGGTCAGTCGGCAAAGTGATATCGTTTCTAACTATAACGTGAATGAATTGATGTGCTGTTGCAACTGCGGCTTTCAAAATGATATCAGGTGTGATCGAATAGGATAAAGATAATCTTGGTTCCAATCGTAATAATCTTTGACTGCTAAAATAATACAAGCGTGTTCCGATGTTTGCAGTAAAATTATCCGTGAACCGGGATTCACTTTGAAAATAAAGCGCAGCTTCAAGTGATGTTATATCGGAACCAGCATAAGGATCTTTTTCAAGTAAAGAGGAATATACGTCACTGTAGAGGATATCATAATTATGTATGGCCATATCGACACCAGTTTTTAACAAGTGACTCTGATGCCATTTAATCTCAGCATCTTGCTTAAAAAATAAATCCATTAGTTTTGATTCTGCAAAGTATGTGGAAGAAGTAACTGTCGTTGGATCCAATCCTATTTTTGATGAGAAATTATAATTAACATAACTCAAACTGGAATTCATCAGAAGCGATTTGCTGTTAACCTGCTGCCAATTTATACTTACATTTATATTTCGCCAATCAATATCATAATCAACACTTTTTGCTGTTGCCGGGCTATAAGCGTGATCGTTGCTGTACAAAGCACTTATGGAAAAAGCTGAATTTTCAGATAGTACATAGGTTAACTTTGTATTGAAATCGAAAAAATTATAAAGCGGTGAAGAAGTTGCGATATCAAATTCCTTTTGGTAAAAATCATAATACATACCTCTGCCCGATACCATATATGTACCAATCTCACCTAACGGGCCTTCAAAAAATACAAATGAATTTATAAGACCCAACCCTATTTGTCCCTTTTCTTTTTCTTTTGTCCCCGAACGAAGTTTAATATCAAGAACACTGGAAAGTCTTCCACCGTATTCTGCAGGAAAAGCGCCCTTAATTAATTTTACATCTCTCAAAGCATTGGTATTAAAAGTACTTGCAATGTTACCAAGATGAGCCGGGTTATATACAATAACACCATCAAGTAAGGTTAGAGTTTGGTCGGGAGACCCACCCCTTACATATAACCCCGAAGACAGGTCAGTAGCTTTATTTACACCCGGCAGCAGTTCAAGTGTTTTAAATAGATCAACCTCACCACTAATAGATGGTAATTTTGCCAACAAATCAGGCGAAATATCAATTAAACTTGTTACATTCTTATTTATTTTTTTCCCCTCGATCACTATTTCTTCAAGCTCGATATCTTCCGGATATAATTCGATTGATATACTTTTATATACTGAATCACCTTGTAGTATAATCTCTCTAATTTCCGTGCGATAACCGATATGCCTGTAAATAAAAATATAATTGCCCGGGTTTATAGATGGAATAGAGTAGAAGCCGAAACGATTAGCTGCAGTCCCGGTATATGGAGAAGACTTTAAACTTACTGAATCCCTATATACAAGTATGTTTGTCCCGATCAGTACTTCCCCGGTTATTGCATCACTAATGAAGCCTGAAACAGTAAATGAACTTTGTTGAGGGTATACAGAAATTGTAAAAAGAATAAGAATTATCGTTTTTAACGATATGGGAGAAATAAATTTCAATAGTAGCGATGATTGTTTGAGAATTTCAAATGTTAATTATGAAAAAATAAAAATATAAACAAACAATAAAATAGGTGTTTATTTTTTCAGTTGTGTATAAAAAAGCCGGCATATCTTGTGGTGATTGAGTTTAATATAATTAGGAACTAATCAAATGAAAAAATTTATGTTTGGATTTACTTAGTCCCACATTTCGATATTTCAAATTAGTATTCGGACAGTTTCTCTGACGTGATGAAAGCGCCTTACAGATGAATTTTAATTGATTTTACTTCGCTTGACAAATATTGTATGAGTAACTATTTTTTGACCTTAATTTTTCCGAAATTCGTCAGTTTTATTTAAGGATCGGCAACTATTGACGAAATTGGATAGAGATTATATTCCGCGTTAGCTCAATGGTAGAGCATTCGGCTGTTAACCGAAGGGTTGTAAGTTCGAGTCTTACACGCGGAGCTTTTAACCCCGAAGATATTCGGGGTTTTTATTATTATAAGCTTAAATTCTTCCTTATTCCAATATCATTTGATTTCGTTTTTAAAAAAAATTGTTTGAAAACACATAAAAAAATCAGCAACAATTGAGAGTTTACAAATATCAAAAAATAGAGAGTACTCAATGAAACAAAATTATATAGTTATTCTGGTTATTCTACTTACATCATTTATATTCGCTGAGGAAGAAGCAGAACAGAAAGATACACTTTGGACACTGCGTGCTACAATCGGAATTAATCTGTCACAAATTGCCTTCTCTAACTGGACACAGGGTGGGGAAAACTCATTATCATTCAGTCTCTTTTCACATCTTGGATTGGATTACATCAGTCACCCCTGGAACTGGAGCAATTCACTTAAATTAACATACGGTCGTACAAAATTGGGTGATGATGAATTCAGAACAACTGATAATGAAATTTACTTTGAAAGCGTGTTAGTTCTGAATGTTGGTTGGATAGTTAATCCTTATGCAAGTGCAACTTTAAGAACTGCAATTACCAATGGGTATAAATATGATACTGAACCGGTTACCCGCATTACCGATTTTTTTGATCCTGCTTATCTTACCCAGGGCCTTGGATTTCAATATGAAACAGGAGGTATATTTATTCAGCGGCTTGGCGTAGCATTGAAGCAAACACTTGCTGATGAATTTAAATCATTATATACAGATGATCCTGCAACTTTTAATGATATTGAAAGTTCTAAATTTGAGAGCGGGCTTGAATCAGTTACAGAATTTAAATATGATTTCCTGGAAAATATGACCTTTCAAAGTTATCTTAGATTATTTACCAGGTTTGATGCATTTGATGTCTGGGATGTAAGA
>JASFSF010000247.1:0-4548 GCA_050114555.1 Ignavibacteria bacterium | reverse complement strand
GTAGTATGTATATTTCAGAATGCAAACATATGATCGGGGCAACTTACAAAAATCTCAGGCGTAGCTTACCTCAATCTGGTTGGTAAGATCGTCGATTAAATCTCGCAGTAATCTATCTTTCTGCTTTGCGTTCTCAATAGATGTACAAGCGTGAACCACAGTTGAATGATCCCTTCCGCCAAAATGCAACCCGATTGTTTTAAGAGAAGCATTTGTCATCTCTTTAGAAAGATACATAGCAAGCTGTCTAGCATAAACGATTTCTTTCTTTCTCGTTTTATCACGAATTTTATTTTCAGCGATATTCAAATGATTACAAACAGCTTTGGTTATAGATTCAATATTTATGTTGGCAATTTTTCTATCGGTAGCAATTTCTTTCACGGTTTTCTTAACAAGATCGATGTTAATTTCTTTAGAATTGAGAGAGGAGCTGGCAAGCAGTTTAATCAGGCAGCCTTCAAGTTCTCTAATATTTGATGTAATGCTCGAGGCGATGTAATCAAGAATCTCAGTCGAAACGGTCATACCAAATGTTTCAGCTTTCTTTCTTAGAATTGCAATCCTGGTTTCAAGTTCGGGCGGTTGAATATCTGCCGTTAATCCCCACTGAAATCGGGAAGTTAATCTTTCGTCTAAACCTTTTAAGTTTTTAGGCGGTTTATCGCTTGATAGTATGATTTGTTTTTTCGACTGATGAAGCGTATTAAAGATATGAAAGAATAGATCCTGTGTTTTTTCCTTTCCTATTAAAAACTGAATATCATCAATAATAAGAACATCCATACTTCTGTAAAAGTTTGAAAACTCATTAACCTTGTTTGCCTGTATAGATTCTACAAACTCTACAGTAAAAATGTCGGTGGATAAATAGATTACTCTTTTATCGGGAAATTTGTTTGCTATTTCATTCCCGATTGCCTGGATTAGATGTGTTTTTCCCAAACCAACTCCGCCATAAACAAAGAAGGGATTAAATGAGGTACCACCGGGATTGTCACTAATCGCACCGGCCGCAGCTCTTGCCAGCTGGTTACCTTCACCGGTAATAAAATTGTTAAAGGTGTACCGGGCATTCAGGAATGATTCAAAGCCTGCAGGCTTTTTAATTTTAATGTTATCTGCTTTTTTAGGTTCAATTGTATCGCTTGGGATGTTGGAAATATTTTGTGCTTCAGCAGGGGTTTCATCAATAATGTATGATAACTTAGCTTTGGGTCCCAATATTTCTTTAATAGTGTTGTTGATCAGTGCATTGTAGTGCTCATCTATCCACTCCCAGAAAAATCTGCTTGGGAGTTCAACTTTCAAAGTATTATCATTTAATTGAAGCGGCTTTATTGGTAAGAACCAGGTGTTATAAGTCATCTGGGTTACATTTTTTTTAATTTTAACCAGGCAACTTTTCCATATTGATGAATGATCAGTTACATTTGATCCCTCTAATAGTTTTATTTCCATCGATAGTTATCCACAGATTAAAAGTGACGAAAAAGCCTAATTACTAATAAAAATGCAAATGTTTTAGTTGAATAGAAATACATATTAACAAATTGTCAACTTAAGGCGTAGCGACCTAAACCTTTTGGTTATAACGACTTACACGACACCTCTTAAATTCACAAACAAATTCGATAAGATCATTTAATAATTTTAATAAAGAGTGTTTGTGAAACGTTTTCACAAAGCAAAGTTATCAACACGTTATCCACATTAATTTGATCGTCTGCATTTAATAAAAAATAGAAAGTATTTACCTTCCGTGCAAATTAATTCTTTAATAATTTAAAATAGTTTGTGTAACACACCCGAATATTTTTAACTGCATCAAATAACTTGAATTATTAGTATCATGCGGTTAACTTTGTAATCTTTTTTGAACGAAATTTATGATTTTGAGGTAACTATGAAAAGAACATATCAGCCGAGTAATAGAAAAAGAAAAAATAAACATGGCTTTAGGGAGCGAATGAGTACGAAAAACGGCAGAAAAACAATATCGAAAAGAAGAGCCAGAGGAAGAAAAAAATTGTCGGTTAGCGACGAGTTTTAGGTTCGCTTGAAAACGCATGGATTAACAGCCAGAGAAAGAATAAAAAGTAGAAAAGATTTTGAAACGATTTACAAGTCTGGAATAGTAGTCCTCTCCTCTGATAAAAAAATAAAAGCTCACTACATCATTGAACAACATCATAACCCGGATGTGAAAATAGCAACAGCTGTTTCGAAAAGTGCCGGGAATGCTGTTTGGCGAAACAGACTTAAACGTCTTTTGCGAGAATCATATAGATTAAATAAACTTAGTATCCTAGATATTGCCGTGCTGAAAATGAAGTCTGTTAAGATAATCTTTTCCTCAAATACACTTAATTTCGAGAATAGCCGTTCACTAAAACTGAAAGATATATCACCATCCGTAAAAGATATTTTGAAGAGAATTGAAGGTAAAATTCCATGAGAAATCGAAAATTCTCAACCTTATTCAGCTGGAACTTAAAGGGATTTATTAATGGATAAGCAAACAACGTTAGCATTTGTTTTAATTGGTATTGTACTCATTGTGTGGCTGTATATTACAGCCCCTGAGCCAGTAGTAGAAGAACCAAAACAAACAGAACCAACTACCATTCTTACAGATACAGTTAAAACAACCTCTGAGGGGGAGAATATAACTGAAAAAACTGATGATTTGAATGCACCCGGGATCGAGAACGAATTTGTGTCTAATTCTGATATAGTTGAGGAAATAACAACAATAGAAAATAATGTATTTATTGTTGAACTGTCAAATCATGGTGGCAATATTCGGAAGGTGTTCTTAAAGAAATTCAAAAACTGGTATTCAATAAATGGTGAAGACGAAGAAAATTACTATAAAAACAATGTTCAGTTAATAAATTATTCCAGAGGAAATGTTTATGATTTATCTTTTGTTTCCTCAGATGGTAAAGCCATAAACTCATCTGATTTTATATTTGAATCTGATAAACAGGCCGGAAAGCATTTATTATCCGGTAATGACTCGCTGATAATCCGTTACATATTGACGATTGAAGAAGGCAGAAAGATAGTTAAGACATATAAATTCAAATCCGACAATTATGATATTGATACCGATGTAGAACTTATCGGAATGAACAACCTGATTAGCAATAATGCCTATGATCTGGTTTGGAGCAATGGGCTTCGATTTGTTGAGAAAAATACTGTTGATGAGGCAACATCATCAAACGCAAGTGTTTATTATGGAGATGAACAGGTTATTATGGAATCGCCTTCTGTTGGCGAAATTGAGAAGGAAGACTACAACGGCAGAGTTGATTGGATTGCTGTAAGGAATAAATATTTTGCTGCTGTAATTATTCCCAATGACCCGTTAAATGTTGACGGTGCATATATTGAAGCATTTCAGGAGCCACGCCCCGGGGAAGGAACAGCAGAATTTTTTAATGCAAGATTAATTTTGCCGTTCAAGAACCTTAATTATGAAAAAAAGTCATTCAAACTTTATATTGGCCCGGTTGATTATACTACACTAAAGGACTTGGGGAGCAATCTTGAAGCTTTAGTTGATTTTGGAAGTTTCTTCGGATTGAAATTTATTGTGCGTCCAATTGCCGAGTTTATCCTTCTGCCATTATTTAATTTTCTTCATCTCTTTATTCCGAACTATGGACTTGTAATAGTCGTTTTCTCGCTCATAATAAAGATTGTGGTCTACCCGCTTACAAAGCAAAGTTATAAATCAATGAAGAAAATGCAGCTTCTCCAGCCCAAGATTACCGAGTTAAAGGAGAAATATAAAGATGATCAGCAAAAGGTAAGCAAGGAAACAATGAAGCTGTATAAAACTTACGGTGTTAATCCTGCCGGAGGTTGTTTACCGATGTTGTTGCAAATGCCTATTTTTATTGCTTTGTGGGGACTGTTCCGAACGGCAATTGAATTGAGGCAGCAGCCCTTTATGCTCTGGATAAAAGATCTTTCACAGCCGGATGTTATATACAATTTGGGTTTCAAACTACCAATATTTGGAATTCAGGAGATAAGCGGGCTGGCGATGTTAATGGGAATAACTACATTCATTCAGCAAAAAATGACAATGAAAGATCCCAAACAAGCAGCAATGGTTTATATCATGCCGATATTCCTGACAATTCTGTTTATGACATTTCCATCCGGGCTGAACCTTTACTACTTCTTATTTAACCTTTTCTCGATTGCTCAACAGCAGTACATTAATCACAAGAGCAATGGAATGGAACTAGTTCCTGTAAAAAACCCGAGTAAAAAACAGGGCTTCATGTCCAGGCTGATGGAAGCTGCAGAAGAGCAGAAAAAAGTCCAGCAAAAAAGAAAACGCTAAAGAAGATATTTATAAAGAATTGAGATTAAATAATATTTAACTTAATGCTCAATTATTATATAAACCGGATGAATATCTTTCAAAAAATATTTTTTCTTATTACTATCTTCATTATTCCCTCTGTTTTTCCACAGCAAAGTGAGAGTATATCCCTTGATTTCAGAAACAGAAGCCTGCCATTT
>JASFSF010000246.1:0-4558 GCA_050114555.1 Ignavibacteria bacterium | reverse complement strand
AGTTTTATCGTTAATAGCTGTAGCTGCCGTACTAACAATTACTGAACAATGTACCCGGGAAACTGATTACTTGAATGTCACTAAGGGAGTAATCATTATTACATTTCCAGCTTCTATAAGTGTGAGGCTGCCGGATACAATTATGCAGAAATTAATTGTTTTTCATTCCCGCTGAATAACTTGGCGGTGGCTTTTTATTTTAAAGCATCTTATTTTGTATAGAATTATTAATGTGACTGAGAAAAGTTAGGTTTGTTAGTTTCTTTTATTTTACTATTTGCCGGATTTATGCTGCTGATCAAGGGAGCCGACTTTCTGGTTGAGGGTTCATCTTCTCTTGCGTACAGGATGAAAATCCCCCAGATAGTTATAGGCTTAACAATTGTTGCATTTGGAACCTCGACACCCGAATTAATTGTGAATGTATTTTCGGCAATTGAAGGGATGAACGATGTTGGTTTCGGGAATGTTGTTGGAAGTAATATTATAAATATTTTTTTGATACTTGGAATTGCTGCTTTAATATCACCACTGCAAACTCAAAAGAATACCGTCTGGAAAGAAATTCCATTTGCTCTGTTAGGAGCATTGGTTTTGCTCGTAATGTGCAACGATTTTTTGTTAAGTGGTGCGCCGGGCTTCATTTCCACCAGCGAAGGAATTATTCTGCTTTTCTTCTTTGCCATTTTCATTGTTTACATATTTGGAATTGCAGAAGTTAAATCGGAGAACACGATTGAGCTAAAGCAATTTTCCAACTATAAAATACTTGTTTTTATTTTACTGGGTCTTGCCGGATTAATTATCGGTGGAAATCTCGTGGTTGATAATGCCGTAAGCATAGCTGCTGATTTGGGAGTCAGCGACAGGGTAATCGGGTTGACTATAGTTGCATTGGGAACTTCATTGCCCGAATTGTTTACATCTGCAGTTGCGGCCATGAAAGGAAAAGCTGATATTGCCGTTGGAAATGTGGTTGGCTCAAACATATTTAATATTTTCTTTGTTCTGGCTATTACAGCTATAATTAATCCGGTACCATTTAAACCCGCAATGAATGTAGATTTGATTGTAATGAGTATCGCATCTTTTTTACTTTTCATTACGATGTTTACGGGAGTGAAAAGAAAAATAGACCGGTGGGAAGCCGTTGTTTTTCTTATTATCTATTGCTCTTATTCTGTCTGGCTTTTCGAAAGTTAAGCGATGGATGTCTATTCAAATTATTTTTTCTTATGAATGGCTCTCCAGCCTGTAGCTGGAACCATCATAGGTCGTAACATTTTGCTAACGATACCTACCTGTTCGGTAATATAAAATGCCGTTGGTTCAATTTCCTTTACTATCCGGATTATTTCCGGCAAGGCTTTTCTTTCACAAACAACATAAACCTCTATTACTTTTCCATCTTTACCTTCGCCTTCAAATATGGTAGATCTGTATCCTTTTTCTCGAATTTTCTCCGCAATTTTTCTGCCGTTTAAAGAAGAAATCACCCTAAAATTTGTAAAACCCATTGCAAGTTTTCTTTCAATCAGAATTCCGACAACATTTCCGGTTGAAAATCCCAATGCATAAAAAACGGCAAGCAACGGTGTTTCTGCAACAATTGGAAGTATTGTAGATAAGACGGCCAGCCACATACTTATTTCAATAAAACCTAATGTAAATGCAAGCCCGACTCTTCCCTGAATTATACTAATTGTTCGAAGCGTTCCGACTGATACATCAATAATTCTGGCAAAAAAAATTACGAGCCCAAGAAACCATATATTCATATTAAAACAACTCACTTTTAGAAATTGACCAGGTAAAATTATAGTCATTACTCAGAACTTCCAATTGTCATAGTTATCATTTTGAATAAATAGATGGTTTTTAAAATCGGGATCCGGGGAACTATTTTATTTTGATAAGAATAGTTTTATATATGAACGTATAGTCTTTTTGGATTCTTTAAACTTTTAAATTTAATATGTGTTTATGTCTGAAAACGATCAAAATATTAATTTAGATACCCCATACAATCTTATTGATGGAGCAGCGGGAGCCGGCGTTGCCGAAACCACCGATCTGGAAAAACTCAAACAGAAAATACTAGATACAAATGTTCATATTGATGATCGCATTGAAGCTTATGAAGATATAATAGATTCTGAAGTTGGAGACACTTCTCTTGTAAGAGCAAGGAACACTGAAAGGGAATTTTCACTAAGACAAATTTATCTGAAGTTTGAAGGAAGCAATCTAACCGGGACACAAAAAGACAGGTTAGCTTTTGCACAATGCATGGATGCATTAAGAAGAGGATTTGATACAATTACTCTTGCAACCTGTGGTAATTATGGTGTGGCAACAGCACTTGCTTCATCATTGGCAGGACTTAAATGTAAAATCTTTATTCCTGAAAATTATCATACGAAACGAGTTGAAGAAATCAGCGGCTTTGATGCGGAGATTATACGCGAAGGAAAAGATTACGAATCTTCAGTTGAGCTATCAAAGGAAGCTGCAAGAAAAAACGAATGGTACGATGCAAATCCTGGAGGAGATAATCTTGTAATACAATTAAAAGCATATGGTGAAATTGCTTACGAAATTTATGATGAATTAAGAGATGCACCTGCTGTTGTTGCATCACCTGTTTCAAACGGAACATTGCTTGCAGGAATTTATAAGGGTTTTGTTAGTCTGTACAGAAGAGGCAAAACTTCCAGAATTCCAAAGATGGTTGCCGGTTCATCGTTTAGAAAGAATCCTGTTATACAGGCGTTCCTTTTAAATAAAGAAACCTGTGAAGATTTACATCCCGATAAAATAAAAGAATCATCGGTGAATGAACCTTTAATTAACTGGCATTCGATAGATGGAGATTATGCTCTCGATGCGATTAGAAATACAAACGGCTGGGCAGGCGACGCTACTGATAAAAATTTGACACAGTTTGCCAAACTTGTTAGGGATAGAGAAGGAATTAGTGTTTTACCGGCTTCAACTGCAGGACTGATTGCGTTACTTGATTTTCATAAAAAAAACAATCTGCCAGGCGACAGATATGTTGCTGTTTTAACCGGGAGAAGATAAATGGATACGACTGATGGAAATGCTATTGTTTATTGTGAAAAAGCTTTTAATACACCCAATGGGAAAACTGCGCATGGTCTAGTTCGTTATACAACAAGATATAACATTCTTTCTGTGATCGACAGTTTGCATGCCGGTAAGGATGCTTTAAATGTACTTGATGGAAGAAAAGGTTCGATTCCGATTACTGCATCAATTAAAGAAGCAATTGAATTGTGTAAATCTTCAAATCAGAAACCAACTCATTTTGTTATTGGTCTGGCACCTGATGGAGGGAAGCTACCACCCGATGCAAAAGCAACAGTTAAGGAAGCGTTAGAATACGGACTTAATGTAGATTCAGGATTGCATGATTTTTTATCGGATGACAAACAGCTAAGTGAGCTAGCTGTTGAAAAGAATTTAAGGATTAGAGATGTACGCAAACCGATACCAAGGGATCAATTACACTTTTTTGAAGGAAAGATTGAAAAAGTTAAAGCTCTCAAGGTCGCTGTTCTTGGGACGGATTCAGCCATTGGAAAGAGAACTACAGCCAGGATACTTGTTAATGAATTGAACAAGAAAAATATTAAGGCCGAGATGATCGGGACAGGACAAACAGCTTGGATGCAGGGGATGAAGTATTGCATAATTATGGATTCTATTGTTAACGATTTTGTGTCTGGAGAAATCGAGAACGCTGTTTATAAAGCATGGACTAATAAAAAACCCGAAGTGATTGTGCTAGAAGGACAGGGAAGTTTGATGAATCCAGCTTACCCGGGAGGATTTGAATTGCTTGCTGCCGGCAGACCGGATATTGTTATTTTGCAGCATGCACCGGCGAGAACAGAATACGATGGTTTTCCAGGGTGCACTTTGCATTCTATCGATAAACAAATTCGGGCAATTGAATTAATATCAGGTAAACGAGTAGTGGCAATAACCGTTAATCACGAAAACCTGGAATTAGATAAGGTAGATAAAATTTGTCAGGAACTTCAGGAAATATATAATTTGCCTTTTTACGATGTTCTTCTTAATGGTGCTGATGATCTTATTAATCAGATAAAAAATTATTTGCCGGGATAAAATATGGTTAAGAATTTAAAACAATTGCTGGAAATAGACAGGCTTGAAGTTGGACCGGTTAAGATTGAGAAGAATCGTTTAATTGCGCCATATACAGTTTTTCAAAATGGAAAACGGGATTCGATCGATCTAATTTATAAGTATGAAGAGGATGTGTTCGATCCGACTGATGAATCGAGTGTGAACCTTGCAAGTATGATCGCTTCACAGGTAGCATTGAATTGTGGATTATTCTGCAATAAAATAATCTTTAACGGATTGTATGATTCTACTGATCAACGTTTAATTAAAGATATGATGGAAAACACTTCCAGGGAAATTTATGTAAAGAAATTTCTTGAAAATAATCCTTTCCTCACGGGTCCCGCAGCGAAGCTTCCTGTTCTTAAATTAAAATCAT
>JASFSF010000245.1:0-4573 GCA_050114555.1 Ignavibacteria bacterium | reverse complement strand
CTGTTTTGAACGAACCTCAGCATCTGCAAACGAAGTCTTAACATTTTTTAATTCGTACGGGCCGATAATTATTTTCGCAATATTACCTGTCTTACCATAAATATCTCCGTTCAAACCTCTCCCAATGTACACCTCGGTTGTATTCTCAGGCATGCTGAATTTCATACCGGTTTTTTCTAAAAGTAGAACAGCATCACCGGCGGCATAATCGATATATGTTGAAATACGAATTGGATTTTCTTCAGTAATAACGACTGAAACATCCAGCCATGGAATATTATTGTCTTTAAAATAGATTGGGATCTCCCTCCAGCTTGTATCGATATTAAGTTCGTCGGATTGATGTAAAGTCATTGTGTTATTATCGTAATTAAACTCGGTTGCATAGTGACCAAATATAGAATACCCAATTAATCCATTCGAACGAAAACCTCTTTAAGTATCGCCATGCAGAATAAGTATCCTCTGATTCTCCATTTTTACATCGCCCATGTAAAAGAATGATGAATCAAACATTGATGCTGTTGAAGCCTCTCCGCTGCCGGCACCCCCGATATTGACTTCAATAGCATTTGTTAAATTTATTGAGTCTTTATAATCCGGATTATAAATCATCAAACCATCGAATGAAAATCCTGTATCGAGCAGGATATTCGAGATCACAACATCTCCGATTTTTACCGTAACATGCGATCTGTTGTTAATAATGTTCAGGGGAATTTCGATTTTGTCTTGAGCACTAAGTGTGGGAATCGTTATGATAGTAAGCAGGAAGAAAAGCAGGGAATTTTTCATTTCGACCTCATTTGATAAGCAGAACAGACAGAACAGACTTCTACTGTAGTTGAAGTTTTTTGTACCCCATAATTAACTAAAAAGAATTAATAATTCTAAATATTAAAATTAATTGCGTGCATTTATAATCATCAAACCTAATTCCATTCCCAATTCTTTGTCTTCATAAGCCCCATCAGTGTTTGTTCTTTCTACTATGACTAGGTTTAGTTCGGGAATTATTATCAGAGCTTGAACGCCTCCGAGACCTGTGTGACCAAATATCTTGTAACCACCTGCCATTTGAGATACAAAAGAACCTGCCGGATATACCCGCCACATATATCCGTAGCCAATACCAAGTGAACTGTCTTCAAATGAGTATGCAGTTGTGCTTTCTTCGATCCAAGCAGTTGGAATAATCTGGTTACCGTTCCAGACACCGTTTTTCTGGAAGAGAGCTCCGAACCGTGCCATATCTCTTGCGCTCATCCTGAATGGATAAGCAGGGTGCATCGATTTTCCTAACTCATATTGATAATAACAGTTTTCTACATTGAAATCCTGCATTCCAATTGGATCGGCAATTCTTCTTTTAAACTCTTCAAAGATTCCCGTACCTGTAAGTTGTTCAAAAATTACCCCGGCAACGTTGAAGTCCCAGTTATTATAATAGAAGAAAGTTCCCGGAGGATGACTTCCTCTTTCCGGTCTTAAATCGATCATTGCTTGCGTTTCTGCAGCTGCTTCATGATATATTCCGGAACGAGACTTAATTAAATCTCTGACTGTTGCCTGCTTTTCTTCATTAGTCAGAGCTGGAGGAATATCATCTATATTAAGATCCTCAATCGTAAGATCCAGATCTATATTACCCTGATTAACATGGATCCCGTATAATGCACTTAATAATGGCTTTCTTATTGAGTGGGTCCAGTAGTTCTGCGATACATTACCCCAGGAAAACAATATTTTACCATCATAAAGAACCATCACTGCATCGAATCCGCTTGTGTCTGCAAAATGTTTTGCATCTTCAAGTTTTTCTGATGAATACCCGACATCTTCAGGAATAACAGTTTCGAGATCGCCCTCATCATTATCAGGTCCTGTTGGATCAGAACAGTTACTGAACATCATTGTTATTATTACAAGCAAAGTTAATGATATGATTAATTGGTTTTTCATGTCGATTCCTTATAATTAAAGTTTAATAGTTTTCATATAGTTAAAACATAAATCCGATTCCAAATGAAAATTCCGGACCGCTGTAATTTGTTCTGCCGCCTATCTCTTCCTCAAAATCTGAAAAAAGATTGTAGCAGATGTCTGCATGTAATTTTACCAGGCTTCCTAAAATGATATCCGATCCAAAACCGGCTGTTCCTCCCACTGCAGATTCAGTGTGCACGTGAACACCTCTAATCCCTGTAGCTGATTCGGATCCAATTAATGCTCCTATAGATCCGGATATATATGGTCTGAATGGAGTGTTATCGACAGTAGCTGAGAAATAATATTTCATTCCTATCATAATCGGAATTACAGAGCTTGTATAGTTTGATAAATTTTCTACTCTGACTTCTGAGCTTAAAATCCCCACACTAACGTTAAATGAGTATAAAGGACCGGGATGGTAGTTGTACATTATTCTACCGGAAAATCCACCCGTGCCGGTTTCAACTGATACGCCCTGGTAACCGACAGATACCGCAGACTGTGAATTGTTCCAGAAGGATATTCTCAAATCAACACTATGAGTTGGATAGTTTTCACTATTCTCATCAAGAACCGGATCATTACCTTGAGAAAAACCTGTGGTTGATATTAAAACGATTAAGATTATTAATAGTCTCATTTTATTTTTTCCTTTCATTAATAAATTGTCCCGTCCTAGTAACCAAGTACGTCTATATTACCGTTTGTGGTGGAAAGTGTAATAGCACCTTCTCCACTGCCTAATGTTCCAAGGACGGATTTGAATGTTTCTATTTGATCATTTAGGAAAAGATTGTGAAGTGAAATACTCCCATTAACCAGGCTCGCTGAAAAATTGGCTGAAGTATTCTGAGAAATATCCAGTTGGATACTGCCATTCGCATTGCCCACAATTATATTTAGTCCGGCAGGGATTGTTATGGTATAATTAACCTTGTAGGTTACACCGTTCGAAAATTTTGGTTGTATCGTTTTCACAGTAATTTCGTTCGTCAATTCATCTATTCCAATGGTTATATTTTTCAGATAGGAGCCGGCATTACTATATTTAGTTGAGCTTACTATCTTTTCCCCCGATATGATAATCTGGTTTGATCCCACGACTGCTTCCAGGTTAATGGAGCCATTTATGCCATCCAGGCTGAAAGATGTTTGACTATTCAAATCAATAGTGTGGGAAAAAGTTTTTTTAGCGATATATTTATTATCACTCCCCAAACCTGATCCGTCCAAATTAACAATCGGTTCTACCGACACTTCTGCACAACCGAAACCAAGCAGCATCGTTATTAAAACAACAATTGTAATTCTGAATTCTTTGCGTATTGTATTCATCTTATTTCATTCAATTTTGTTTATGGATAATAGATTACATGGATAATACCCCCCGATTGATATGTACCCTTACAACTTTTTGATTTATTTAAATTAAAAAGATGAGCGGCGTGTTAACTAAACGAACGGTTGAATACGGTAACTATGTGAGAAATGATATTAAGTTAGTAATGCTTTAGCTTAATAAGCTCATTACTGAATTAAATATACCTGAAAAGCAATTCGGCTGGGAAGTGATGGGGAATTTTCATCACCTGACTTCAGGAATAGTGCGTAAGGTAACATGCCTTCCTTTAGTACTATATGTCGTATTAGTAAGTGTACTAATAACATCGAGTACATCATTTAATGAATTCTTATTAATCGTAACTTCAAGTTTTTCATGAATAATTGTTGAGTCGCTAAGTGAGAATTGAATATTATACCATCTTTCTACCTGGTTTAAAACTTCGAACAGGGGAGTATTGGAAAATGTCCTCTCACCTTTCATCCAGGAAAGAAATTTAGAAACATCGACGCTTTTGGGATCGGATAGTATTCCGGCAGAGGAAAGTGAGCCGATAAATCCTTCATTTAAAACGATTTGCTCATCAGATTCTTTTATGCCAAGTGATACTTTACCCCCGGAAACTGTTACATCAACTCTCTCGGTCTCTTTCCAGGCTCTTACGTTAAACATTGTTCCAAGTACAGTTATAACAGCATTCTCCGAGTAGATTCTAAACGGTTTAACCGCATCATTAATAACATTGAAATAAGCTTCGCCTTCCAGTTTAACGGTTCTGGATTCAGTTCCAAAGTTTTCCGGGATATGCAAACGACTGCCTGAGTCGAGGAAAATTTCCGTACCATCGGCCAATGTTATATTAGATTGTTTACTATTCTCTACATTTACGACTTCCCATTGGATCTCTTCCTGAAGTTGAGTAGTGAATATTATATATAAAATCGGGATGCAAATTACTATTGCGAAAATAGCTGCATATCTTACTATCGGGGTCTGTAATTTACTAAATACAAGAGACAGAAAATTCGGCTTACATTTCTCATTTTTCAGTTTGTAAATAATCTGTTCTTCGGATTCCTTATTAATACCTGTTCTTTCAGCAACCTCTGTCCAGAGTGATGAAATGTCGGATGCCTCGTATTTTTTTGATGCCGATTCCCAAAGATTTTTTAAATCATTAAACTGATTCTGGTTCTCCGGTTCGGAATCAAGCCATTTGTTGATTTGTAATTTTTCTTC
>JASFSF010000244.1:0-4592 GCA_050114555.1 Ignavibacteria bacterium | reverse complement strand
CAAAGCTGTTGCAGTACCCGATAAGCCAAAGAATAAAGTAACAATTCCTAACTTTGACGGCTTAAGGTTCATTGCTTTATCCATTCCATGAACCGGGTAAGGTGTGTTTACATCCCACTTGGTATAACCTTTTTCAGAAACTTTTTTTGCTGCACTCAGAATCTCGTTCGGCGATTTAAAAAGTGCACTTACACCAAAAATCTTTCTACCGTTACTCATGTGCAGAACCTCCGTGGATTGTAGGTTGTGCACCCTCCGAAACAGCTTTAACTTCAGAGATTGATACAACAGGGATCGCTTTTGTAAATAAAATTACAAGCGTAAAGAATAATCCAAAGCTTCCCAGTAATATTCCGACATCATACAAAGTTGGTGTGTACATTCCCCAGCTTGAAGGGAGAAAATCTCTGTGCAAAGATGTAACTACAATTACGAATCTTTCGAACCACATTCCCACATTGACGAGAATTACAATAATCATCATAACGGGAACCGAGCGTCTGATCTTTTTAATCCAGAATAATTGCGGGAAACCCACATTGCAGCTTACCATTATCCAGTAAGCCCAGGCGTAAGGTCCGAATGCCCTGTTTGAAAAAACGAATTGTTCAGCAGAAACACCACTATACCATGCCATAAAGAATTCCGTAGCGTAAGCCAGACCAACCATCATTCCTGTCGCAAGTATAACTTTGTTCATCTTCTCGAGATGATCCAATGTAATAATGTTCTGTAAATCGAATATTTTTCTAACTACAACCAGTACGGTTACGACCATTGCAAAGCCTGAAAATATTGCACCCGCTACAAAGTAGGGCGGGAATATTGTTGTATGCCATCCGGGAAGTATCGATACAGCAAAATCAAAACTAACTATTGTATGGACAGAAAGTACGAGCGGAGTTGCAAATCCTGCCAGAAGCACATACGCTTTTTCGTAGTGCTGCCAATGACGGTTTGAATGCCTCCAGCCAAGACTAAAGATTGAATAGATTGTCTTTTTTAATTTTGATTTTGTTCTATCGCGCAGGGTGGCAAAGTCAGGAATCAATCCTGTGTACCAGAATACAAGAGATACCGTAAAGTATGTTGATACAGCAAACACATCCCAGAGTAGGGGTGATGTAAAATTCACCCACAATCCGTGCTGATTCGGATAAGGCAGCAGGTAACCAGCTAACCATGGACGTCCGGTATGAATAACTGGAAAGAGACCGGCACATATAACAGCAAAGATTGTCATCGCTTCAGCAAATCTTGCAATTCCTGTTCTCCATTTTTGTCTTAAGAGAAAAAGTATTGCCGAGATTAATGTACCGGCATGACCAATACCAACCCAGAATACAAAGTTTATGATCGGGAAACCCCATGCAACCGGCTGGTTGTTTCCCCACATTCCGATTCCATAGTAGAATGTTATCAATAAAAGAATTGCACCAATCAGTAAAAATGTTCCGGAAATGCCAATTGCAATGTAAAACTTCTTATCGGGTTTGGAATCCAGCGGCTTTGCTACAAGTTCTTCAATCTCAGCTAAAGAAAGTCTTCCGTAAACAACGGGCTGTTCGACCGAATAATCTACATTCACTAACCTTCCTCCGAGTGAGTGTTTTTTAACTTTGCTAAATATGTAACGTTCGGTTTAATGTTTAATTCCTCCAGAACATAATATCCAAGTTCATGATTTCTATATTTATAAAACTCACCATCTTTATCGTTGATGTCGCCGAATTGAATAGCATTTGTACCACAAGCATCCTGACAGGCAGTTGTTACATCCGTACCTTTAATTTCCCTGCCCTCTTTTGTAGCGTCAGAACGTGCATCGGAAATTCTCTGGATGCAGAACGTACATTTTTCCATAACTCCGCGTGAACGAATTGTTACTTCGGGATTTTGCAGTAAAGCAAACACCGGTGATTCCTGGTATCCATCGTTAAAATCAGAACGAAAATTAAAGAAGTTAAATCTTCTTACTTTGTACGGACAGTTATCCGAACAATATCTTGTTCCAACACATCTGTTGTAAACCATCTGGTTCAATCCATCGGGGCTGTGAGTAGTTGCAACTACAGGACATACATTTTCGCAAGGAGCCTGATCACAATTCTGACACAACATAGGCTGAATGTTCGCTTTCGGTTCCTCCGGGGAACCGGAATAATAACGATCAATTCTGAGCCAGTGCATTTCGCGTCCGTTATCCACTTCTTCTTTTCCAACAACAGGAATATTATTCTCAACATTACACGCAACAACACACTCGCTGCAACCGGTACATTTATTCAGATCGATAGACATACCCCATTTTAATCCATCATACTCAATCGAGGGATTAACACTCTCAAGGTTAGGTGTTCCTTCACGTTTTATAAAATCGGGATCTTTCAAATACCCTTTTACAGTTCCTTCCCGGATTATGCCTCGTTCCTCAGGTATTTTCATATGTTTTTCATTTTCAAAATCGATTATCACTTGAGCAGTAACCAACTTATATGTGCCTGATCCCTTTTTAATTTCAGCATTCGTAAACAACCATGGTGTCGATCCCTCAGTTGAAAACAGTGAGTTTGCATTAAATCCAACACTCTCTGCAACTGTCCCCGAATTCTTTCTACCATAACCGGTTTCCAAAACTATTGTATCATCTGATAAACCCGGTTGAATAAATGCAGGAATTGATAGTGATCTCTCATTTAATTTGATATTAATAAGATCGTTATTTTTTACTCCAATGTTATTTGCATTAGCCAAAGAGATAGCTGCATAGTTATCCCACGTAACTTTAGATACAGGATGCGGTAATTCCTGGAGCCACCCGTTATTGGCAAACCTTCCGTCTTTAACCGAATAACTTTCTTTGATATAAATTGTTATTCCTTTCGATTTACTTTTTCTGTTTTCCAATTCAGATAGAACAGAATTGTTGAACCTGAATGTGTTATTAACAGATTCACTACTTTTTATAACACCATCGTGAAGTGCAGCATACCAGGTTTGATTAAAACCTAATTTGGATATTAATCCCGGGTATATTTTATCCTGCCAGTTATTTTTCAAATATTCGTGATAGACAGTTTCATTGTAAGATGAACTATCACCAGCTATCCAAGTAAGTAATATCGATTCCTTCTGCCTGGTATTATATAATGGAGCAATAACCGGCTGTTGAAGCGTGTAATATCCTTTTTCAGTTTTTGAATCTCCCCATGCTTCAAGCATAGTATGTATGGGCAACACAAAATTACTTGAATAGGAAGATTCATTTACAAGCTCCGTTAGCGTTACAACCAGATCAACATTTTGAGTTGCTGAACTGTAATCCAGATCGGCAGGTAAGTTATAAACCGGATTCGATCCATAATGTATTACCATTCCAACATTACCAGCATTCATTTTCACAACTAAATCTTTTAGTTCCTCAACCGTTGCGAGTGATTTAATTGAATTTTTTTCGCGTGTATTATCGTAGAGATTATCGTTACCCATTTCATTATTCAGGTAATTAACTGCAATATGAACTTTTTCCTCAAGGTGAGCACCGGCAAGAATTATCGATCTGCCTCTATATTTAATTATGTCGTCAATCAAATAATTCAAATCTTTTTCCGAAAAACCATTTTCAGTAATTAAGTCGTTGAAACTAAATGACGATGCATTCACGGAAGAATTAATGACCTTTCTTTTCTGCAGCTCATTAATTAATGACATAACAAAATTGTACTGTAAATCAGGTTTTATCCTCAACCTGTAATCGGAATTTAATCCTGTGAGTGAGAAGTTTGATTCAACAGAATAAAGCCTGTTGAATTTTTTACTCATAACATCTCTGCCCTTTGAGAAGAGGCGCATATTTTCAATTTTGTTTGGATCAGTTCCAAGAAAATCAGAATCCAGCGAAACAATTACTTCTGCCTCATCAATTTTTACAAACGGGAATGAGTCAGAACCATAACACTTTTCCCATGCTTTATCTTTTATCCCGGTATTAAATTGTTCGCAAGAATAGACTTTAGCCGAAGGATACTCATTAATAAAATCATTAAGAACTTTTTCTTCCGTTGGTGAGGTTACACGATTCGTTATAATTGCAATTTCACTATTTCCGATTGTACTCAGACCAAGAATTATCTCATCGTCGACTTTCTGCCAATCCGTATCAATCAACCTGTTTCCTCTTCTCATCATCGGTGATTGCAACCTATCAGGATCATATAGCCCCATAATACTTGCCTGACCCTGAGCACAGATCTTGCCTTTTGAAACGGGATGATCAGGATTACCGTCAATTTTTATCGGTCTTCCCTCCCTTGTTTTGATCAGAATTCCACAAGCAGATGAACATCCTGTACAGGTTGAGGCATAATAATTTGCTTTACCGAGTGTTATTTCTTCTGGTTTGTTTTTATAAGGAACAATTTCACCTTTGTCAGGATAATCAGAACAAGCCGTTCCTGCAACTGCGGCAGAAGCACCCATAAGTGCAAGAAATTTCCGTCTTGAAATTCCGGACATTTTTGAAGTATCCGGTCCTTCACTTGCCCCTTCTTTAAACTCATTTTTCATTCTGGCTAGAAAATCAGGATTTGAAT
>JASFSF010000243.1:0-4609 GCA_050114555.1 Ignavibacteria bacterium | reverse complement strand
CAGTTCAGCATCCAATCCAAAAGTTAGAAGTTGGTTTTTTGAAAGCATGATGTTATTAAGCCAATCGAGTTTGAATCTTTTACCTTCGTATAAACTCCTTGAATAAACCGGGTTATATAATGTTGAATCGTAATTGTATTTGCGGACATTTTTATACATACCGAATCCTATCTTCTGATCCCAGAATCCATCAAATAATTTAAACCCGCCTTCTGCCTTGGTAACAAACTCTTCCTGATCATATTCATATGTTGGATCATCACCAAATACTCCACCGTTTTGATCGTAATCTGCATTAGACTTTATAAACCTGATGTATAAATCGAGATATGATTCTTCATTAAAATTTATTCCGAAGCGGGATATAAAACTATTTCCCTCATAACCATCTTTTTCATCATTGCCCAGCTTTTCAGAAGCCGCACTAAAACCGTCTGACTTAACCCGGCCAACAGAAAAATTGTAGTTAAACATTTCAACTTCGCCTGAGAGTCCAGCTGCAATCTTAAATGTATTATAAGAACCGCCTTCACTGATTAAATTAAATCTGGATTTACCGCTTCCTTTTTTTGTTATAATATTGATTATTCCCGAGAGAGCGTCGGATCCGTAGAGTGTACTTTGCGGCCCACGCAATACTTCAATCTTATCAATGTTATCTGTAGTGAGATTAGCAAAGTCGTAAAAGTTTGCCGGATCGCTGGTAAGATTCAGTTTCATGCCATCGACTAAAACAAGAGTACTTCCATTATTTCCCCCTCTTATATTTATGTTGGATAGTGTGCCAAGCGGTCCCTGTGTTGTGTAGCTTAATCCGTGTTCTGTTTTTAATAATTCAAACACACTTATTTTATTTCTGTTTACAATCTCATCCGAATCTATAACTGTGATTGAATTTGCTAATTCAAGTGTGCTTGTGCTGGTTTTGGTTGCCGAGATAGCAACATCTGATAAGGTATAAATCATCGATGAATCCGGAGTACCCTGAGAATCTGGCTGGGGGATCATGCGTGTGCAACAACAAAATACGATTAGCACCGGGTAAAAAAAGTTTTTTATTTCCATTGAAGTTACTCCTGCAATTATAAGATTGATTTGTAACTTCGCAGATAAAGTTGGGATAAAACGATTGAGTTGTAATTTGAGGAATCGTTAATCTTACCTTTTGCGCGAAGGTCGACTAATTTTTATTTATGGCAGGTCTCCTGGCTTTCCGCAATAGGCGGATCACAGTTGCGCGACAGCGCCGGAATTTCTCTATAGTGAGAGTACCGGACTTCCCTATATTTCCCGTTACTACCGGGACACCATAAACATTTGAAAGAACTGCTTTAAGATATTCCTCTGAGAATTATTTTCCAAACAATCATTGAAAACTTATAACAACTTTTTAACTGAAAAATCCACTCGAAATTATAGTTCACTTTTTAATTTATTTTAATTTGAACAGTTGTAATTAATTCTCTGCCATGTAAAGGACCGTAAATATAGCTTGTGTCGAAATAATCACCGAATGGATGTTCAGGATCATTAATCGGGGATGGCTGTGTGTAGTTGAAAACATTATTCATCCCGAAAGTAAAGGTGAAGTCTTTAAGCTCCTTTCTGAATACAACATTCCAGATTGAATATGGTTCTGAAATTATCGGTCTTGGTTCTGGTTCGAGCAGGAGAGGAAGTTTTTGTTTACCGACCCATTTACCTGTTACTGTCAATTCAAGATCAATACCTCTGAATATGTAATCAATCTGCGTATTTATAATGTGCTTTGGATTGAACTCAATTTCATTTCTTAATCCATCTTCCACTTTAAATGTTTCAAGAAATTCGTAAGAAATAAATATCCTTAAAGGAAATAAGAAGTTTTCATACGCGATAGAAGTTTCCATTCCTTTGGATATTGAATAACCGTCAAGGTTACTGTAAATAATTTTATTAACATCAGTATCATAATCAGGAATTATCTGGTTAGAAAATCTTGTGTAATGACCGGAAAGCTGAAACTGAAGGAACTGCGTTATCAAATCCACACTTTGAACAAAACTCAATGTAGTGTTAATACTCTTTTCCGGTTCGAGTGATTCAGCAATTTCAAGTGTGCGCGTTCCGATAAGAGAGGCATGATCTTCGGTAAATAAATTTACAGTTCTGAAACCGGTTCCAAAAGATAATCTAACGTTTGTTAACGGAAAGGGAGAATACTTGATGCTTGCACGCGGTTGCCAGATACTTTTTTGTATGTTATGATAATTATAACGCAATCCCAATAATGTGATGATCTTGCTGTCAAATGTGATTTCATCCTGTGCAAAAAGGGAAACGATATGTGAATTTGCCGGATTGTTTGTTGCAGGAGAATCATCATCATACCTGTCAAATTTGTATGCAGTGCCAAATGTGATCGAGTTACTTTCATTCAATGATTTGATACCAACCAGGTCGAAATAAGTTGTGAACTGATCGGCATTGTAGATTGTATTTCCATACGCTGAGTTCTGGGAATGAATCACACCGGAAAAATTTGATTGGAGCTGAAATGACTGTGAAAAATCACTTGAGAATTTTCCAAACAATTCTCCACGATTTGTGTAAATCGATTCCCCATATTGCTCTGTTCCCCCTCTATGAAGGCTCTTGTCCCAATTTATTTGTCCTCCAAATCTGTCTTCGTAATAGTACCTCCCAAATACTTTCAGCAAAGTTTTATCACTTAAATGTGTAAGCCACTGGTTAATGATCGAATATCTCTCGAATACCGGGACATCGGTGAATCCATCGCCATTTTCATCCAGCCTGTTATAATTCCCTGCATAATCAAAAATTATTGAAGTTGCAGTTTTATCCCACTTCTTTGATCCGGATAGAGCAAAAGCATGTTCAAGATGAGTTGTACCTTCGAACCGAACGGAATATGGTGGACGATCTGACGGATCTTTTAGCAAAACATTAATGGTCCCTGATACCGATTCAGGACCATATAAAATTGATCCCGGACCTTTAACAATTTCAATCTGTTTTATGTTGGATGTATTTATTCCCATTAATCCATACACAGCCCCAAGATTTGAAACGATGGGATGACCGTCTATTAGAATTTGAGAGTACTGGCCTTCAAGTCCCAGTATCCTCAGATCGCTAGTTGAGCAAACGCCACAATTGTTTTGTACTTTAACACCAGGCGTAAACTGAAAAGCCTGGGTTAAATCGATTGAATAATTTTTTTCAATTTGCCTGGTTGTAATGACTTCAATTTTCACCGGGGAATTTTTTAAGAAAACACCTTCCCTGTTTTCGGTTACTACAACTTCATCGGTCTGAACAGGATCTATTTCAAGTGTTACATTTAATTCAACGTTTTGAGGAAGGTTTATATTTTTAATAACCTTTTTATACCCGATGTAGGAAAAATGTATTTCTACAGATTTTAGATAGTTTGGAATGTTCGTTATTTCAAATTTCCCTTTAAAATTTGTTTGAGCCCCGTTTTGTAATTCCGGGATGTAAACATTTACACCATAGAGCGGTTGTTTCTCAGTATTAAAAACTCTGCCTGTGATTGAATCGGTTCTATTTATGGATTGATCCGGTTGTGGAAAGCATGGGGACAGGATTGAGGCAGTAAGAGAGACAATTAAAAAGCAAAATAAAAATCTTGCCATATCAGTACTCCTATATTTAAGTTTTGCCCCTGCTGATTTATTATTCTTATCTAAACTTAATCTTAATAAATATAAAAAGCAACACAATTTTTGTCTTTCAAAACCATTTGAGTGAAGAATAGCTTAATAAGTAGAACAATGATTGTTTTTATAGGGGCATTTTGATAAGTTTAACTAGTCAATTATTGATATTATTACTTAAAATAGTCACAATTCTGATGCTTAATCTTTTTTCACACTTCTACAATTCAGGTATCGAAAAGCATCGGCGATACATTTCAAAAATTAATTTCAGTTTATTCAAAGGAGAGCTTAATGGGCTGGTTTATACAGTTTACTAACTCGTCCATCGGGAAAAAGTTTATTATGGCCGTGACGGGCTCATTCCTGATCATTTTTCTTATAATACACCTGATAGGCAATCTTACTTTATATTTTGGTGAGGAAACTTTTAATGGTTATGTCATTGCTCTGGATGCTGTTAAACCATTAATAAGAGTAATTGAGCTTGTGCTTCTTGCAGCATTTGTCCTACATATTTTTAACGGTTTCAGATTGTGGCTAGAAAATAAAAGAGCTAACCCCAATAAATATGCAATTAATGTTGGGAGTGATAACAGCACTTTATTTTCCAGGACGATGTTCGTTACAGGAAGTATAGTTTTCATCTTTCTTGTTCTTCACCTTGCAACGTTATTTTATCGTTTTAATTTTTTCGATCCGGAAGGTCTTGCAGATCATCACAAGTATTATGATATAGTCGTAGGATTTTTGCAGATGCCATGGTACTCGGCTTTATACATAATCGCCATGATACTTTTAGGTTTTCATCTTAACCATGGTTTTCAAAGCGCCTTCCAGACATTCGGTTGGAATCATAAAAAATATACACCTATGATAAAAGCCATCGGAACTATTTATGCAATTGTTATGGCAGTTGCATTTGCCTC
>JASFSF010000242.1:0-4638 GCA_050114555.1 Ignavibacteria bacterium | reverse complement strand
CAAGTGTTTTCATTCAAATGCCGGGTGGATATATATTTTCAATATTGTTTTTCTTGTTGCTTTCCATTGCAGCTTTAACCTCAGCCATATCACTGCTTCAGGTTGTTGTTTCATATTATATCGATGAAAAAAAATGGAACCGACATAAAGCTGTTATAATTATGGGATTTTGCATCTTCTTACTTGGTATTCCGAGTGTGCTATCTTACAATTATCTGGCTGATTTTAGAATATTCGGATTAAACTTTTTTGATCTGGTAGACTTTATAGCTTCAAATATTTTACTTCCGCTTGGGGGAATGTTAATAGCAATTTTTGTGGGGTGGATTTGGGGTTTTGATAAAGCGATAGTAAATCTTAAAGAAGGAGCTGAAAAACTAATAGATGATCATCCGTGGGTGATTAATTTCTGGAAAATATTCTTAAAATACTTTTCCCCGATATTAATATTTTTAGTCCTATTACATTCAACCGGAATTCTAAGCAGTATTCTGGAATTGTTTAATTAAGCATTATATGCATTTTTAAAATCCCAACTTTATAAAGAGTATATAACTGATGAAAAAAAGTATTGCGGCAATTATCACCTTTTCTATAATAGTAATATTACTAATAATAGGAGGAGTTGCATCCTTCGAAACAGTTTGGTCTTTCCCGGGTAATTTTGATTTTATAAAAAATTTTCCAACCGAGGATTTACCATTAGGATTAATACCTTTAATGGTAATCGCTCTTGTAGGAACAGGTGTATTTGTTACAATCAAATTGGGTTTTCCCCAGATTCGATATTTCTGGCATGGGATAAAAGTAACAATGGGTAAATACGATGATCCAAATGATGAGGGTGACTTGAACCACTTCAGGGCTCTTACAACTGCTCTTTCCGCAACCGTGGGAATCGGGAACATAGCCGGAGTAGCTACAGCAATTTATTATGGAGGACCCGGCGCTCTATTCTGGATGTGGATAACTGCATTTTTCGGAACAACATTAAAGTATGCCGAGGCTTCCCTGGCACTTCAATACAGAGATATTGATGAAAACGGTAATACAGCCGGCGGACCTATGTACACAATTGAAAAGGGTCTTGGTAAAAATTGGCGATGGCTGGCAGTAGCATTCGCATGCTTTGCTGTTATCTGTTCGTTTGCGACCGGTAATGCAATACAGTCATTTACAGTCTCAGATCAAATTTATTCCGAGACTGTGCAAATTGTAGGTGCCAGTCATTTTTTAACAATTAAGCATGTACTCTGGGGTGATTTTGCAGTTTCGGTACAACAGGTGATTAACGGATTAATATTATCAACTCTTGTTTCTTTGGTTATAATCGGAGGCATAAGAAGAATTGGTAAGGTAACAGGATATCTTGCACCGATAATGGCTATAATATACGTTCTTGCAGCCATCATTATTCTCGCGTCAAATTATTCAGTGCTTGGGAAAAGCTTTAACCTGATTATTGATATGGCATTCAATCCGCCTGCTGAAATTGCAGGTGTAGGAGCGGGAACATTTATTGTGTTTTTAAATACTATGCTTTGGGGTGTTAAGAGAGGACTATATTCAAACGAAGCCGGGCAGGGAAGCGCTGCAATCGCTCACTCTACGGCAAAAACAAAATATCCAATACGTGAAGGTTCTGTTGCAATGCTGGGACCATTCATAGATACAATACTAATATGCAGCCTTACAGGATTAGTAATAATAACCACCAATGCCTGGCACAACACCGAGTTTTTTGTTAACAGAATAGATCCGAATTTTAGCGGTGAACTTTTAAACAGCAGTCTGCTAACTTCATTTGCTTTTAAGGAAGGATTAAGCTGGCTTACAAGCTACGGGGATAAAATTGTTACAACTTCGGTTCTTCTCTTTGCAATTTCCACCGCTATAAGCTGGTCGTTTTACGGTGACAGGGCTGCAAACTACCTGTTCGGACCAAAAGCAATTCTGCCTTATAAATGGGTGTTTGTACTATTTGTATTTATAGGTGCAATTGCAGAACTTGAGGCAGTATGGTCGTTTGGAGATGCAGCGCTGGGATTTATGACTTTCCCAAATTTGATAGCAATAATTCTATTGTCAACTTCACTTAAGAAGATGACAAAAAAATATTTTTCCGTAAAGCAGCAGGAGTATAGGAAAAAATAAAGGAAATTGAGTTCTCTACTATTCAGGGTGAATATTAGGTCCCTCAATATCCTCCTGATAGTTTCCTGCAATTTCCTTCAAAGGTTTATGAGCTTTATTACTTTCCTGACTTGCAAAAAGGAAACTTCCCTCCTTTATATGCTTATACAGTAAATCATTTTCAATTAAGTAATAAAATCTTTTTTGAAACTCATCAACAGAAACACCGGTAGTTGCTGCCAGCTTTGCAAGTTCATGAGGATCCTCAAAATCAGCACTATTTAATCTTAACATATATCTTCGTGCAATGTAAAATGCTTCAGATCCCGGGTCTACCAGCCTTACCTTTGTTCGCTTGGTTTTCGGATCAAGTATATCGTTAAAGTAAAGCGGAATAAACCTGTCGCCCTGGATTGAAATCATTGCTCCGCTTCCGCCATTTAAAATAAACTGTGAAGCTGAAAATCCCAGGTCTCTCGTATATTCCATATCAAACGGTATGGGGTCGGCACATCTTAATTCATAGCCAATATTTTTAGCAACAATGGTTGTATTAATATTGAACTCTTTTAATTTTTCCTGAACTTTCAGTTTAAGTATCTCTCCAAAATTAACTTCCGCTAATCTAATATTATTGTGCGCATCCCGCTCAATGTCACTAAGTTTTTCGATATCCTGAGAACCGAGTTTTTCCACTAATCCTTCGGCAAGTATTGCTACTCCATCGGTTCTGCCATAGCTCAACCTTTTGATTATTGCACCAACCAGGATATCTATTATCTGACTTAACTTAATTTCAGCACCTGGAAACTCTTCAGGAATTAGAGTCAGCGTTGAACCGGTTGCTTTTCCAATACCAAGCGCAAGATGACCTGCTTTCCTGCCCATCGAGATTACAAAGTACCAGCGGGAAGTTGTCTGGGCATCAACCATTAAATTTTTTACAACTTCAACTCCTATATGTTTTGCAGTTTGAAATCCGAATGTAGGAATGCCGTGAGGCAGGTCAAGATCATTGTCAATAGTTTTGGGAACGTGTACAACTTTAATTCTGCCTGCAGCTACTTCGTTCACTCTTAAAGCGCTAAACGCTGTATCGTCTCCACCGATTGTGATTAATTTATCTACATTAAGTCTAAGTAGTGAAGTTACAGTATTCTCGAGATGCTTTTCATTCTGCGTAGGATTGGCACGTGCAATACCAATGTACGAACCGCCACGGAAGTGAATTCTGCTAACATTATTAATTGTAAGATCTTTAACATGAGAAATATCGCCCTCCATAATCCATTTGAATCCATCCTTTACCCCAATAACTTCAACTCCCTCAACAGCTGCCCTGATGGTTGCAGCGCCTATAACACTATTTATCCCGGGGGCAGGACCACCTCCAACCAGAATCGCTAACTTCTTCGGAGCGATGGACATTATATACCTCTCGATTTGTAACTAATAAATTTCTCTAAAACTAATTCAGGATTTTCAGCTTTGCAAATTTCATCATAAGATTCTTTACATTATTTCCTTCAAACTGTACAGTCGCTTTAATCATCTCTCCAGAACCAGTTATATCCGTAACCTTTCCAAGACCAAATTTATCGTGCATAACTCTGCTGCCCGGTCTTATATCTGTATTTTCCTGATCAAAATCTGTGTAATCGATAGAATCAAAATATTCGTAGTAAATTTCTTTTCTTGTTTTTCTATTCGATTTCCTTCCAATACCGCCATTCAATTCTATATAAGTATCTTTATCAAGTTCATCAATGAATCTTGATCTGCTCTGGTAAGCAACTTCACCAAATCTATATCTCGATCTTGCATGACAAATGAATGCTTTACTTTGTGCCCGGGTTAATCCAACATAAAATAATCTTCTTTCTTCTTCAAGGGTTGCATTTGTACTGAATTTATTTGAAAGCGGGAATATTTCTTCTTCACACCCGGAAAGAAACACAACAGGGAATTCCAATCCTTTAGCACTATGAAGTGTCATTAATGTAACTGCGTTCTTTTCATCTTCATAATTATCAATACCGGTAATTAAGGAAACTTCCTCAAGGAAGTCTTCCAGTTTGGCTTTCTTCGTAGATTCGGAAAATTCACTCAAGGCAGCAAGAAGCTGGTTTACGTTTTCCAGTCTTTGCAGTGATTCCTGGGTTCGTTCTTCTTTGAACATCCTAAGTAATCCAAGATCGTCCACCAGGGCTCTCGATAGTTCTCCAACAGAAAGTTCATCTTTTAGATCAATATACTTTTCAAGAAGCAGACGGAATCCTTTAACATTTTTCTGAATTCGTTCTTTTATTTCGATTACCTCAAATACCCTTGCCATCGTTTTAAAGAGTGTAATGTTATGTTTTCGTGCAAATGCAATCATTCTGGTAACGGTAGTATTTCCAATACCTCTCTGGGGGAAATTCATTATTCTTAGCAGACTTTCTTCATCATTTTGATTAACAATTACACGCAGATATGCAAGAATATCTTTAACCTCTTTCCGTT
>JASFSF010000241.1:0-4642 GCA_050114555.1 Ignavibacteria bacterium | reverse complement strand
AAGAAAAAGGTATGGGGCTGGGGTTAAAATTAGCAAGTCGTTTTCTTGAAGGTATAAAAGGAAAAATTGTACTGGTAGATACAAGTTCTTCAGGAACAACCTTTGAAATTACCATCCCTAAATATCAACCAGATAGCAGCAGTTAGTTTGTAGAATGACTGCCGAGTTAACACCACAACAAACAAAAGCACTTAACTTCTATAATTCTGTTTCATTAAAAGCCAACGCGGGCTCGGGAAAAACTCTCGTACTGGCAAAGAGATATCTTAAAATAGCATTGCTTGGAAATATCCCGCTTCAGAGAATTGCTGCGATTACTTTTACCGATAAGGCAGCAGGCGAATTATATAAGAGAATCTCTGAAGAAATTGAGACAACAATAAACTTATCTGCCGACAAAGATGGGATACGCAGATTAGAAAAAATTAGAAGACAACTTATTTCGGCAAATATCTCAACAATCCATTCATTTTGTGTTAATATATTAAGAGAGTTTCCGGTCGAATCGAAACTTGATGCAAATTTTACACCGATTGATCAAAACACTTCGGATGAGTTAATAGAATTATCGATTGAAGAAACGTTACGAAATAAGCTGGAAGGTTCAACAAATGAAGATTGCAGATATCTGATTCGTTTATTTGGTTCAAAGATAAATCTTGCAAAACAATTACGGAGTATGATTAATCACCGTAAGATTGTTACACGGCTAAAGGAAGAAGTTTATAATAAAGACCTGAAAAATATTGCAGAATTTTTCAGGAGTACATTTGAAAAATATTATAAGAAAATATTTACTCCACAAGTAAAATCAGTTGTTTCAGCCATTCAAACAATGAATGATATAGTTTTGCAAAATTATTCCGAAAATGAACTGGCAATTCACCTCAAGGAATTAATTAAGGAATTAAATATAAGAAAGAATGTTCCGGATGAAATAAATCTCTTACAAAAGATAAAGAACTTGCTGCTTACTAAATCCATTAGCATCAAAAGCAGAGGATACTTAACATTAAAACATCGTGATAAATTAGAAAATGAAATGAATGAAGCTGAATCATTTTACAAAGATTTCAGCATGCTTTCTTTTTCGAAAAAATCCGGAAAGATTGAGCTTCAATTAGCTCGAACCGGGAAGTATTTGATAGATCTGTTTGATGATATAAGCTTTATTTATGATCAGAAGAAATATGAAAAGGGCTATCTGGATTATGAAGATATTTTATTAAAGACGCGGGAACTGTTAAAAGCGGATAAAACTTTTAAACTTTTATCGCAGAAGTATGATTATCTGATGGTCGATGAATACCAGGATACAAATGAAACTCAGTATCAGATATTTATGCCATTGTTAGATTATCTGCGGAAAGGAAATCTGTTTGTTGTTGGAGATGAGAAACAGAGTATATACAGATTCCGGGAAGCAGAGCTTGAGGTATTTGAAAGGACGAACACAGATATAATTAATAAAAGCGGTGATGATTTATTAATAACTCTTCCTGATAGCTTCAGAATGGAACCGGTCATATGTCTTTTCACGAACATACTGTTCAAAAACGTGTTTAGAAATCCGGACAAACTTTACAATGAGGTTGAACATTCAGATCTAATTTGTGCCAAACAGGATATTACCTGTGGAGAAGTTGCAATGCTATGTGCCGATGAAGCCAATGGAATAAGTGAATCTGATTTAATAAGCAAACAGATTTTGTCACTGATTTACAATGAAAGTAATTCAGTTGAATGGAAAGATATTGCTGTCCTGGTAAGAAAGAGAAGCACTTTTAAAGAGCTTGAGAAGAAGTTTACTGATTATAGAATTCCATACAAGATAGTTGGTGGGCGTGGTTTTTTCCAAAGACAAAGTATTTATGATATTTATAATTATTTCTCTTTTTTGCTGGATACAAATAACGATGCGGCTTTAGTTGGTGTTTTAAGATCTCCATTCTTTTCAGTAAGTGATTTAAAACTTTTTGAAATCTCGCTGAATTCCGGCAATTCTTTCTGGGAAAAATTGCAGAACTCAATTCATAAAAATGAAGAACTCCGGGAAATTGTTGACTTGCTTAAGAATAACATAAATAATTCCGGCGATCGGGATTTCAATACAATTCTCAGAATAATTTTTGAAAATACAAACTTCATCTCTGTACTGGCTTCACGACCGGATGGAAACCAGGAGCTGGCTAATCTGGAGAAACTACAAAGTTTAACTAATAATTTTACCAGCCAGGGATTCAAAACATTATATGATTATGTTGATTTTCTGAAGGAAGCTATAAATAAGTTTGAAGATGAAGCACAGGCCGGTCTTGCCGGTCAGGAAGATGCAATTAGTCTGTTAACTCTGCATCAGGCAAAAGGATTAGAGTTTCCTGCAGTCTTTCTCTATAAATGTCATGAAGTATCGAGAACCGATAAGATACAATCGAAATCGATAAGCATAGATAAAAACTTTGGGATATTAACAAAAGTTGTAGAAGAAGATAATTTTCTATCTGAATACAAGCAAGTGCCGCTGAATACTATAAGAGATTATATTGAAAGTCGAAAAAATCTTGCAGAAATAAAACGACTTTTTTATGTAGGTGTTACGCGTGCAAAAAAATACCTTTATATATCAACTGATATTAATCCCCCAAAATATTCCGCTACAAGTTTTATGAGTTTGTTGATTGATAGTTTGAATATCGATCTAAACAAGACCGGGCATATCATTGAAGGTGAGTTAACTTATCTAATTAATAAGAACAAAATATTTTCAAATATTACGAAAGAATTAAAATATGACTTGCCTATTATTAGGGAAATAAACTTGCCGGATAAATTAAAAATCACTGGTAAAAAAAATGCTCAGGAGAAGAAATTTTTATTAGATGATATCAATGATGAAGCAATGGGTGAAATCATTTCTGCAACTAAAGTTGCTGCGTATATGCAATGCCCGTTGAAATATAATTTAATTTATAAATATGGTTATTCTGAATTATTCTCTGAATTTAAAAGCGGCAAGGATAGCAATAACTCTCTAACTGATTTCGAAAGACGTAGAGAAGCCAACAAGGCAGCAGATAATGAAGGTTTTGATTTAAGATCTTTATTTGATGTAAAAGGTCAGATAATTCATAAAATATTGGAAAAGGAAATTGATTTTAAAAATTTGAGTGATTTTATATGCCGGGAAGTAGAGTCATTTAATATTTCAAGTTTTAGTGATGGTGATATAAAAGATTCATTTATAAGTGATACATATAAACTTATTTCATCTTTTTATAAATCGAAAGAATTTGCAGGATTGAAATCATCCAGCAATTACAGGAACGAATCGGAAATATATTTAAAGGAGAAAAATCACTTCCTTTACGGAATAATAGATAAATTAATTTTTGATGGAAAGAAAATAGTTATTGTTGATTATAAAACAGACGATATTGAGATAGAATCGATAAAAAATATAGCTAATTACTACCTGAACCAACTCAATTTTTATGCAAATATTGTAAGTAAACTGCATAAAGATGTTGACAATTTTCAGATTAAAATAGTTTTCCTGAAACATCCTGATGAAACATTTTCAATTAATTATAATAGAAATGACGTCGAAAAGATTGAATATGAAATTTCAAAAGCTATTCAGGGAATACTAAATGATGATAGCTCTAAAAATTTAACACATTGTAATGTTTGTAATTTTTCTGTTGCCGGTCGGTGTATAATTTGAATTGATAACAAAATCCTTTTGAAAACTTTTTTATATTTATTTCAAGGAAATAATTGCACAGGGGAATCCGGAGTTAAAGTGATATTTACTCCCGGATTCTTTCTATTATATACCTTATATGGAGGAATTTATTGTTAAACTACATATGGTTATCATTAATAGTTTTTGGAGTTGCTTCTGCTTTATTTATCGATCTGTCAGATATATCATCTGATCGATTCAGGAACGATCAACCTCTTAACGCAAGGATAGAATTCATTTCTCCTTATGAACCTGATAGTAAATCTGATATTAGTTGTAAGCTGATTATTAATGCTAGTGATTATAATTCCCATTATGGCGATTCAATTACATCTGATATTATTTTCTCTGCTTTACTTGTTCACAATAAAGATAATTTTTCACAACTATTAATTTTTCAAACGAATGATTCAACACCGGAAATTTTAAAGAGCATGGCTTCTTCCTCAGGTGAAGAAGAAGAATTGATGGCTTCAGTCGTTTTAATTAAACCTCTCGATCAACTCACTTATAATGCCCGGATTACATTTGAGTCCGTTTCATTTATAATGATGAAAAGAATAACCAATGATGTAATCGATATTTCAAAAACCGCAGCGACGATTGCATTGGGTTTAATAGGTATTATGGCACTCTGGCTTGGTGTAATGAAAGTAGCCGAAGATGCAGGATTGATTGCAAAACTGGCTGCGGCTATCAAACCTGTGACAAAAAAACTTTTTCCGGATGTTCCATCAGATCATCCCGCAATTGGCGCTATGTTAATGAACATTTCAGCTAATATGCTTGGATTGGGTAATGCTGCCACACCTTTTGGATTAAAAGCAATGGATGAACTTGACAAATTAAATCCCCAAAAAGGAACAGCAACAAATGCAATGGTTACCTTCCTTGCTA
>JASFSF010000240.1:0-4652 GCA_050114555.1 Ignavibacteria bacterium | reverse complement strand
ATAACATCAGATATTGGATATGAGACTACTGAAAAAATAATTGATGATGTAAAACTCTCATTAAAAAAAGATAAAAACCGAACAGAAGTCAATATAATAGCTAGCGTTAAAAAACAATTATTATCAGTATTTGAAAACAATAATACTGAAGCAAAAAACTTTGAACTACTAAATGCTACAAAACCATTTATTATTTTGGTAGTTGGTGTAAACGGAGTGGGGAAGACCACAACAATTGGCAAACTTGCTCACAATTTTAAAAATAATGGTGCTAAGGTAGTTGTTGGTGCAGCTGATACCTTTAGAGCAGCAGCTGGAGAACAACTTGATATCTGGGCTGAACGTGCTGGTGCGGATATTCTGAAAAAAGAATCAGGTAGCGATCCTTCTTCTGTTGCATTTGATACGGTTCAAAAAGCTATAAATGAGAATTATGATATTGCACTAATTGATACGGCCGGTAGATTGCATAATAAAGCAAACCTGATGCAGGAGCTTAATAAGATCAAACGCGCTGTTAATAAGTTGCTTCCTGATGCTCCGCATGAGACATTTTTGATTTTGGATGGTACAATTGGACAAAATGCCCTTATACAAGCAGAAGAGTTTTCAAAAGTAACTGATATTAGCGGATTAATAATTACTAAGCTCGATGGTACTGCAAAAGGTGGGATTGTATTTCAAATTTATACTAAACAGAATGTTCCAGTAAGATTTATTGGTGTTGGAGAAAAAATAGATGATTTGCAGACATTTAATCCAAAAGAATTTGTTAATGCAATATTCTTAAATGATCAGGAAGAATAGATATGTTTATGAAAAAACCAAGACATCGTGTTTTTGATTATACACCAAGATTTTATGATCCTGATACCGATCCTAAAGAAAGAAAAAAAAGACGTATCGGATTATCCCGGCAAAGAAAATTTAAATCCCGGAAACAAAGCCCGATTTTATTGCTAGTTATAGCAATTCTGGTTATCTACATTATATTAAAGCTATCCGGTGGTATATAGTTATATTATTAATTGGGGAGATCAAAATGGGGGAAATCAATGTTTACATAATATACATTATCGGACAAATGTATATTCAAGTAGTACTTTTAAGTAATTCAATTTTATCACTCTTTCCAAATACAACGATTGATTCGGTTCGTTTCAATTTATGATCAGGATCAGGCGAAATAATTTCTAACTCTTTATCCTCAATTGATAGAAAATCCTTTCGCTTCTTTATCATCAGTACCTCAAGATGATATTTATTTCTTAACTTCAATTCATTCAAACTTTTATTTATGAAACTATTAGGTACATTAATCTCGGCAATAGAATATCCGGAACTAACATGAACCGAGTCCGAGAGTTCTATAGTTTTTAATTCTTGTGATAGCCCACTTGCTAGGTTTATTTTCAAACTTTCACGGTTATATATGGAAATAACTTCCTGACGGTTGATCGCTCCAAGTATATTTTCCGAATTATCTGGATCAGTTACAGGGAAATGATCTAAATTAGATTTACCAAATAGATTAAGTACGTAGTCTAAGTTATTGTTATTACTTACAGTTATCACACTTAAGTTAATAATATCTTTTGCAATAATTACATCTTTCAAATGATCATATTCTGTGATTATTGGACGTAATTCACTTTCTGTTATGGTTCCGGTTATTTTACCAGAATTATCAACTGTGTAAAATGTATGTTGTGGACTTTCTATAAATTTATTTACCAATTCAGGCAGAGGTGTGTGATCCGGGAGCAGTTCAATTTCATCAAGTCTTGCATCTGAGACCAATTTAGATTTAAGAAGATTCTTCTCCCTTCCAGTATGAATTTGAAATCCTTGCTCCTCAAGATGTTTGATATGTATTGATCCTTTAAGAATTATCTGAACCATTGTAGTACTTATTATTACTGCAAGCATTAGAGGAAGAATGAAGCTGTAATCTTTTGTCATTTCAAATATTATCATTATTGCTGATATTGGTATAGTATTTATACCTCCGAGCATAGCTCCCATTGAAACAAGAACAAATGTAGTTGTATCGAGATTCAATCCCCAAATCGCATTTACAGATATTGCAAACAGATATCCAAAACATGCACCAAGAAAAAGTGAAGGTGCAAATAAACCGCCAAAACCTCCGGAATGGATTATAATTGGTACAAGAATGAATTTTAATGCAAGCAAGATTAAAACAACTTTCCAGGTAATTGAGCCTTCAAGTATTTCATTAATCGCTATGTACCCTATTCCGAAAATTTCTTTGTAGAAGAATCCAGCTATGCCCATTACTAGTCCAACTAAAGTCATTATCAACCATTGAGGTATTATTCCTTTTAAAATCCTGGATCTGAAAAGATGTTCGACAGTACTTGAGTAACGAATAAATAGTATTGAAATTATTCCGGCAAGTAAGCCAAGTATTGCGTAAAGATATAAATATGAATAACTACCAATATCCGGTGTACTAAATAAAAATACGGATTCATTACCAAGGAATATTCTTGATATGGCGCTGGCCGTAACTGAGGCAAGAATCAATGCAGAAAATGTTGGGGCCTGGAAGTCATTTAACAGAATTATCTCAAGTGCAAAGAAAACTCCACCTAGTGGGGTGTTAAAGATTGCAGCGATAGCGGCACCTGCACCAGCTGCTGTAAATACCCTGCGTCTGGAATCAGATAACCCGATTAGAAATCCTAATCTGCTCGCTACTCCCCCACCGATCTGTGCTGCGGGACCTTCAGGTCCAACTGTGTTTCCCGAACCGATTGAAATAACTGGTGCTATAAAATGGAATAGTGTAGTTCGGGTAGAAATGTAACCGCCTCTTAGTGCAACAGCTTTAATTACTTCCGATACACCTTTTTTCTTAGAAGTTTTTGGAGCGGCTATAATCATGATTGCCTGGATAAACATTCCAATAGCTGGAAGTAAAATTACAGCAGCAGTTCCAAGGAAGAACAATCCTTCAGCTGTTTGTTCGAAGAAGAGCTGATTAAAAAATACTATTGACTCATGAAAAAATACTGCAGTCAGACCTGCTGCAGCCCCGGTCAGAACAGCTAATATTGTGAACAGAGTATAATCCGGAACAGATAGAACAGCTAATTTTTCCTGAAGTAACTTCCTGAATTTTCCGAATTTACCATTTAGCATCTTTGATGATCTATCCGTATCTATTATCAAGTATTATTCGTATTTGAAGAATCCTTCCCCTGTCTTTCTTCCTAATTTATTTGCAGCCACCATTTTTTTCAGTAGCGGGCATGGCCTGTATTTTTGATCATTATAACCATTGTAAAGCACTTCAATAATTGCTAAACACACATCAAGTCCTATAAAATCTGCCAGTGTTAAGGGACCCATTGGATGATTCATCCCAAGTTTCATCACCGTATCAATATCCTCTTTTGATGCCACTCCTTCCATCAATGTAAAAGCTGCTTCATTAATCATAGGCATTAAAATTCTGTTCGCAACAAAGCCAGGATAGTCGAATACTTCCACCGGAACTTTGTCTAGTTTTTCCGATAATTCTTTTACGGTATTGTAAGTCTCATCACTCGTCGAATATCCCCTTATGATCTCAACTAATTTCATCATTGGAACGGGATTCATAAAATGCATACCAATAAATTTATCCGGCCGTGTTGATGCGGATAATTCAGTAATTGATATTGATGAAGTATTGGAAGCAAAAATAGATTCAGGATTGACTATACTGTGTAATTTATTGAACATATTCAACTTAGCATCTTTATCTTCATACACTGCTTCTATTACTAAATCTACATTTGACGGAGTATTCTCTATTCCAACTATCTTCTTTATTCTGCCAAGAATAGAAATCTTATCGTCAGCTGTGATAATTTCCTTTTTCACCTGTCTATCCAGATTTTTAGAAATTGTTGATAAAGCCTTATCTGCAAACTCCTCCTTTAACTCAACAAGATTTACCTCAAATCCATTCATAGCAAATACGTGAGCAATTCCATTACCCATTGTTCCCCCACCTATTACTGCTACTTTTTTAATGTTCATTCTTTGTTCCTCCTCTGTTTTAACAATTTTTTACTATAAGTGCAGATGCTTCTCCCCCACCAATACACAAGGAAGCTAATCCGTATTTCGAATTTTGTTTTTTCATTTCATGGATAAGTGTTACTAATATTCTTGCTCCACTTGCTCCAATCGGGTGACCCAGTGCAACTGCTCCTCCGTTTACATTTACAATAGAACCATCAAGGCCTAATATTTTATTTACAGCCAATGAGACGACCGAGAATGCTTCATTAATCTCAAATATATCTATATCGTCTATTTTAAGATTTGCCTTTTTAAGTACTTTGTTAATCGCATTGGCAGGTGCGGTTGTAAATTCTATAGGAGCTTTTGCTGCTGAAGCCTGAGCTACAATTTCAACGAGTGGTGTTAAGCCTAATTCTTTAGCTTTATCTTCAGATGTGATAATCAATGCAGCTGCACCGTCATTAATTGAAGATGCATTAGCCGCAGTGATAACACCATCTTTCTCGAATACAGGCTTTAATGCAGGGATCTTATCAAACTTAACTTTGCCGGGCTCCTCGTCAGTATCTATACTAATTTCATCTTTTCTACTCTTTACAATTACAGGTACG
>JASFSF010000239.1:0-4688 GCA_050114555.1 Ignavibacteria bacterium | reverse complement strand
AGAATTTTTGAATTTTCATTTAATTCTGGTCTGTAACCTCCTTTAAAAGTAACCATTTTTCCCGTAGTAAAAAGAAAGTTGATTTCACATATTGCTGCCTGAGATTAAAATTATTTAGTTGGCAAGTTAAGTAAACAATAATTCTAGCAGAAGTAATCCTTCAATCCAAACCCAGCATTGACTAATTACCTTTATACTCGAAATATTCAGTTTCCATTTTCCAGGAATCCACAATGGTTTGTACATAATTAAGATCCTGGCTCTCCACACCAGTGGTTTCAAAAGCAATTTCCAGGTTTACCCAGTATTCTGCGGGAGAGTCACCAAATTGTTGCTTCAAACCTGCCTCCACATTTCCGCTGAGTATATAAGTTTTGTCCTGGTTTACTGCCATAGTATCTTCCTCACTAGGGTAAAAGAATGCATAAAAAATCCAGCCTCTTACAGTCACCGGGATGGCTAAATCATCAAGCGTTGTAGGGTCGTTATCAGGATCGTAGAAATGTATAAGAAAAGTAGCGCTTACATGCTCGTCCGGACATACATTTGTAACCTGCAAATTCCTTTGGTAATAGCGATAATTACCGTTCATTCCCGTCTCCCAAAGATGGATATCGAGGCCATCTCCATTATCTGTATTGGAAAAATGCGGACCACAATTTTCTTCACTGATAACTGAGCAGGAGGACAGGAGAACATAAATGAAGAAACCGGCAGCTAAAAACATCACACGCAATCGGATAGATATAAACATAATTCATATCTCCTTTTAAGATTGGAATTTTACGATAGCTTAAAATTTCTAGTTTTCTCAGTCTGTCAAAAAATAGTTAATCTGCAATCTCTGTGTGATCTCAATAAAGTTGTCAATAGTGTCGGCTTGTATCTGAATGTAAATATAGTTAGAGGAGCAATTGTACAAGCTTAATGATTAATATTAGCAATTAATTAATAAATCACAACTATTTGCAATTTATTAAAAATAGTTGTTTTTTAACAAAATAAAGCATATTTGTGATACAACAGAAAGGTTTGACAGATAAATGAACGATACCGGTTTTTATTATGTTGTGGCAGTTTTTTAGAAACCGTTATCTTTTCGTATTAAAGCTATCTGGCCCCTATGGTGAGCTTCGTGATCTATTCCCGCACATATATAACTTTCCCAATTGTTATTTCACCATAAGTTATATGATTAGTCTTATTGGACAAACTATCTATGTTCTTAGATATAATCTCACATTTTTTGCTTAATTGATCATTTAAAAATCCAACAATTCTATTTTGCTCTTACTATTTGCCATATCCGGATATAATCGATCATCTATTTCTGTATCTGTAATAAATACCTTAATAATAACATTATCACATTTTGCTATGTGCCAGGCTAAATCACGTATTGATACCTTATCCTGACTATGGAAATCCAACTGCTCTTCTGTCAAATCTTTTATTCTTTTTATAGTGGAATTTCTTGCACGTACTAATGAATCGACTAGCCATTGCATAAACGAATACCTTTTAATTATAATTTTGTAACACTATTGGAATATTAATTTTTGTTTTTTCTGTTAATCTTTTGAGAATCTTAGTTCCTTTGTATAAAACCCAACCTCAAGATTATCGCCTCGAAATTGGGCGCTGTTTTCCCCGTACTGATCATGACCAATATGCCAGTTTACAGGCCAGGTTAATCTTTCTGCACCCCAGGGGGATGCACTATTTAAAGATGACCAGGGCGCCGAATCATTCCATCTCCACAGAAATCCTCCCGGACCCATACCTGTATGAATAGCAAGCTGTATCTCAAAGGTTCTATCCGGAACAAGAGTTGGTCCTAACCATAGGTGCGGACTTCTACCGGGATTTGGGCTTAATAAAACCGATATTCGTTGTTCTGTACCTCGTAATCCAATCCAAAGTTGTGGTAAGGAATCATCGTTATTTCCTCCACATAGTAATGTTTGAACTTTCCCATTAAGTTCTGCTGAACTATGACCTGAAATTCGCCAAATTGCTAGATAGTCAGTAGTAGCATCATCTTTTTTCTTTCCGGCAAAAATCACTGTGGATTTTCCGCTTTCATATTTACTCCAGGTGCTTGAAGGAGGTAATTCTATCGGCCATTTTAACCACTCTCTGATTTTACCTGAAGTATCAAGAACCTGGTATCGTAAACCATTAGCATCAATAGCAGCTTGAACGCAATGAAGATATTCCATATCCTCAGGCATATGTGGTGTCGTACCTGCGCCTGCAGTTAGAATTTGCAAAACACCCTTATGAACCTGAACATCAAATGCCAGAATATGGCTACATATATAGGCCATCACATTGTGTTTAATTAATAAGTTCCAAAACTTTTTACCATTATCAGTTGCAATCTCTCTTTGGTTAGTCCCCGAAAAGCCGTTAACTGAATAAACGGGATGATGGCCAAAGACAATTTTGTATTTTGCATCGGAATGTTCGCTAAGTATATGTTCAAGCCAATTAGTTTCAACGCGTCCTTCACCTCCCAATTCTGAATTTAATGAGTTCAAAAAAGCCAACAGGAAATCGTCTCGACGCACATAATACATTAATCTTTCCTGACCGGAAGGACCATTTTGAGGCAGATGTTTCATCACTTGCTGGTAAACCTTTTCACTCATTGTGTCGTAAACTGTATGATTACCTGGTGTATTAAAAAGAGGAATTTTATCCTTATCCAGCCATTTCATCTCTACTTCGAACCAATATCGCCATTGTTCTTCCAGCATCTTCTCGCACGTAACGAGTCCTCTTATTTCATCACCTGGAAAGCAAATAAATTCGGGTTGGGGATCAAGACTTGCGACAATCTTGTTAACTGATGCAAAATTACTTTCATTTATTGCACCCGGTATACCTGAACAACAATCCGCATAACAGACAAATTGATGACCATTACCATCTTTGGGTATAAGAGCTTGAATGGAATTGTCTGAATTTTTCATGGTGCTGGCAGTGTTCTTTTTGTGATGTACTAAAATCACGAAAGTAAAAAATCACAATTCTGATTTCAATATTGAACCGCTTTTAATTATTTCGGTTAATTGATTTATGAACCTTGTTGCCGGGGCTCCATCTACAACATCATGATCGAATGAAACTGTTAAACAGAGATATTCCCTGGTAACAAACTGGTTATCAATCTCAACAACTTTTTTATTTATACTCCCGATAATAGTATGAACTGTTGTACTACCCGGCGGGATGAACCAGAATGCTTCATTGGTAAACATTCCTATTGCCGTAACTCCGACTTTCCCGAATTGCTTGGCAACAAAAACGCTTTTATCGGCAATAAGCATACTTAACTTAATTAAGAATTTTGGTATAAACCGGATCCATGTGTGTCCGGAAATACTTCCATATCTTTTACCTTCATTTTGTTTTGCTTCTCTTATCTCATCCTGAATCTGGCGAAAAGTTTTCTTATCTGCCTGTTTAATTCCCAGCGGTTCAGGAACCATTTCATCATCAATTTTTCTCTCGATCAATACACTTATAACGATATCATCAAGAATGATAAGTCGTCTGCCTTTCTTATAGGAGTTGAGCTCCGGAAACTCTTTCATAATCCGGGAAAGACAGGCAACTATGTATGCAGTTAATGAGAGTTTTTCCCCTGTTTTTTCAAATTGGCTTTTCATCAGACGACGCGGTTCTGTAATATCTACTTCAGCAATACCATGAATCGCGTTTCTTTTCATCGTTACAGAAACTGAAGCATTTACAGCCTGTTTATTGAAACTTAGTCGAATACTTCTATAACCTTTTTTCGACATTTTTTCAGTCTTCCAATCTAACTGTGTAATAATTCGTTTGTAATTAGAATTGAAATATAGTGAATTGTAAAAAACTGGTCAGCAGTTTTAATAACTAAACAAGTAAAGTTTATCTGTTTTGTTTAATCAACCTGATAGTATATTAATCGCTGATTTTAATTAATAACAGATCACTTTCCGGATGTCCATAACCGTGACTCCATCCGGTTACAAAATATCCGCCCTCTAAAGTTTGAATAATATCATAACCAAAATCAGGAGCAGGGGAGCTGTAGTTGCGAGTCCATAATGTATCTCCTATTGTGTCGGTTTTTACTACATACACATCCCATTCTCCCTTGCCAAAACTTTGCGTGAATCCGGTTAATATAAAACCTTTGTCTTGCGTTTGATAAACCGTCATTGCGCGGTCATTATTCAATCCTCCGTAAGTTTGAGTCCAGGTCTCTTCACCTTCCGCAGAGATTTGCTTTAAGAACATATCATGATTTCCTGAACTTCCCCAATAATTACCATAGCCGGTTAACATTATATCATTATTGCTGTTTACTATAACAGTGTGTGCGTTATCGTATCCGGGACCGCCATAAGTCTTTTGCCAGAGCAAATTCCCGTTGCTGTCGGTTTTAATCAAATAGGCATCTCTATCGCCGGCACCATAGGAATACGTAATTCCGGCAAGAAGGATACTGCCATCACCGGCAAGATCGACGGAGAAAACACGGTCTATCATCGGACCGCCAAAAGTTTTAGTCCATAATGTATCACCGTTTGCATCTGTTCTAATTAAATATGCATCGAGATCACCGTTACCTATGCTGTTTGTTTGCGCTGCAATTACATATCCGCCATCTTTTGCAATGGCGATCGACCAGG
>JASFSF010000238.1:0-4711 GCA_050114555.1 Ignavibacteria bacterium | reverse complement strand
AGGAAATTATAAAAGGAATTGCGCGATTATCAAACGCAATAGAGGATATATACCGAAACAAAAACTGAACAATAAACCTGTCATTCTTATTTGTGAATCTTTCAGATAGGAATGCAGAATGAATAGAAATTAATAAAACAGGAGAGTAAAATGGATATTAATAAACTACTTGCAACGAGAGCATCAAATATAAGAGCAAGTGCAATTCGTGAGCTTCTTAAAGTTGCAGCTAATCCCGGTATGATTTCACTAGGTGGGGGACTCCCCTCGCCGGATAGTTTCCCTTTAGACCTGGTTTTGGAACTTACAGAAAAGGTAATTGATAAATACGGATCCGTTGCACTACAATACGATATGACTGAGGGATTTACACCCTTAAGAAAAGAGTTGATAGAATATGTAAAAACTAAAGGAATCAGTGCCGGGTTGGAGAATATTTATATAACCAGCGGATCTCAAGGTTTCCTCGATTCGTTAGGTAAATTACTCATCTCACCCGGAGATTATGTTGCTGTTGAGGGACCAACCTATCTTGCAGCCCTCCAGGCTTTCAATGCGTATGAAGTTAAATATGCCCAGATGCAAACTGATGATGAAGGTCTTATTCCGGAATCTATGGAAGAGGTTTTAAAATCGTTTCCGGTAAAATTTGTGTACACAATTCCAACATTCCAAAATCCATCGGGCAAAACAATTAAACTAAAACGACGTGAACTTATAGCTGATATAATTAAGAAGTATGATGTTTTGCTAATTGAGGATGATCCATACGGTGCACTACGATATAAAGGTAATTCCCTGCCAACTTTAAAATCACTCGCTCCTGAAAATGTTATTTACGCGAGTACATTTTCTAAGATTTTTGCCCCCGGTTTGCGAATAGGATTTTTCGTAGCACCGGAAAAAATCGGACGCTGGCTTGTACTTGTTAAACAAGGTGTAGATTTAAACACCTGCACTTTCACACAAGCACTTGCATCCGAGTATTTGAGTGGAGGATATGTATCCAAACAGGTTAAAAAAATAATAAATCTTTACCGTCCAAAACTTCAAACCATGATTCAGGCTCTTAAAAACAATTTCCCTAAAGATTTTAAATGGTCTGATCCGGATGGTGGAATGTTTCTCTGGGTTGAAGGACCAAAAGGTATGGACATGGAAGAGGTTTACAGAGTCGCTGTAGAACGGGGAGTCGGATTCGTTCCCGGAAAATTTTTCTATCCGAATCCTGATGATGGAATAGAAACAATGAGATTGAATTTCACCAATGTTAGCGAAGAGCAAATCAAAACATCGATAAAAATGTTAGCCGATGTTGTTAAAGAAGAATCATTGAAAATATAATTAGCTCTTTAAATTTTATGAAGGATGTCATTCTAATCAGACCTTATCAACAGAAAGACTTCGAACCTTTGTTGAGTGTGTTTACTACTTTTGCAAAAGATAGTTTTGCTGCATACTGTGATGAAGATTTTGATGTTTCACATATTCGCGAGGCAGTTGAAGATGCCAAAATTATACTTGTATTAACAGAAAGTGAAAATTTAATTGGATTCGGATTTCTAAGTAAGTATAAACCTTATCCGAATTTTAATCGTACCGGTGTGCTTACATATTTTATTCTGCCTGAATATACGGGTAAAGGATTGGGAACAAGAATTCTAAACGAATTAATTTCATTTGGAAGAAAGAATGGGATTACAAATTATTTAGCGAATATCTCATCAAAGAATGAACAAAGTTTAAATTTTCATAAGAAACATGGCTTTGTTGAAGTAGGTCAATTCAAAGATGTTGGAATAAAGTTTAATCAAACGTTTGACATTGTGTGGGTACAAATAATATTTGGTGATAAATGAGCAAAACAACTTCCAGGGGAGTTATACTTGCAGTAAGCGCATACATCTTTTGGGGTTTGCATCCTGTTTACTGGAAGCAGCTCCAGTATGTTCCATCGGTAGAAATTGTATCTCATCGTGTTTTATGGTCGTTAGTTTTTTTTCTACTTGTCATTTCAATCCGGAATGGTTGGAAAGGTCTGTTAATTAAAATAAAAGAATGTAAGAACAAGTCAATTCTTTTCGTTCCTGCATTTCTTATTGGTTCAAACTGGGCACTTTATATCTGGGCAGTTAATGCCGGTTTTATAATCGAGACAAGCCTTGGTTATTTTATTTGTCCGTTAATAAGTGTGTTCCTGGGAATTTTCTTCTTAAATGAAAAACTAAGAAAAATCCAATGGCTGGCTGTCGTGCTTGCAGGATCAGGCGTTTTATTTATGACACTTATTTACGGTCAGTTTCCCTGGATCTCACTTTACCTTGCGTTAACATGGGGACTTTACGGATTGCTTCGAAAGAAATCACCTCTAAACTCAATTGAAGGCTTAACACTAGAATCTTCCCTGCTGGTGATTCCTGCTGCCGGATATCTGCTTTATTTAAGTTATACTGGTAGTAACTGGTTTGGATCTGATATTCAAACGAGTTTGTTGTTAATTGGCAGCGGCGTAACAAGTGGTTTGCCTTTATTGGTTTTTATAGTAGGTGCGAGATTGATAAATCTCTCCCTGATCGGGATACTGCAATATATATATCCAACTCTCATATTTATTGTTGGAGCTTTTTTGTATGGTGAAGAATTAAGTGAAGCGAAAATGATTGGTTTTGTGTTCATCTGGCTTGCTCTTCTTATCTATACCCTCGAAAGTAGTGTTTACCATCAGAGAAATTCAACCCCAAAAACACATCTGAGTGAATAATTTAAAAAGCATTCGATTAAAAAATTTTTTAGAAATAAATTCATTCAAATCAATGTTTTAACAACCAAGAGTAATTTTTTATTGATGATTTGAAGCTTTTTAATTACGTTATATTAGTTAAATAAGACTGTTTTCTAAAAGAGAATAAGGAATAATAACATGATTCTAATAAGCAGGATTTTATCGCAGTTAAAATTGTTTCTACTATTAATAGCCCTGGTTGGGGGAACACTTTCTGCACAGGGTATTAAAACCTCACTATTTTCAGATGCCGATAAAAGGCTGGAAGAAGTAAATAAAGTCAGTGCATATCTATATTCCCCGGAAAATTTTGAGGCTGGAATGGAATTATACAGGGAAGCAGAAAAAGATTTCCAGGTCGGTTATAACCTTGAAGATATCCGGATTAAACTTAGAGAAGCTGTTAAATACTTTAACAATGCCCTGGAAGTAACTAATCAGGCTGAGATTACTTTAGGAAATATGATTGCTGCCAGAAATGATGCATTAGATGCCAACGCAAATCAGTATGCTGCTGAAATGTGGAATGAAGCAGAAGGACACTTTCACGATGCAGTTCTGGAACTGGAAGATGGCTCGGCGGAAGATGCAAGAGAAGAGGCGGGAGATGCAGAGACTCTTTACCGCAAAGCTGAACTTGAAGCAATAGAAAATTTTCTTCTAGGAGAAACACGTAATCTCCTGCTGAAGGCTGACGATCAAGACGTTGAAAGTTATGCACCTATAACATTATTAAAAGCAAAACTGCTTGTCGATAAAACTGTAAGTGAACTGAATAATAATCGTTATGATACCGATGCCGCTCGTAATCTGATTCAACAGGCAAAATATGAAGCTTTGCATTCAATGTATCTCTCAAAATTTATAAAAGATTTATCTGAGAAGGATAAGACACTTGAAGAGGTTATATTAATGTATGAAGAACCTATTCATAAAATTTCCGGACAGCTCGATCTAAAAGCAGAGTTTGATGAAGGTTATGAAAAACCCACACAAAATGTTATTGGCTCAATAGAAGTTTTGCAGGATTCAATTTTAACTCTTGTGAGCTCCGTCTCCGATAAGAGTCAGGAACTTGACCTTGTAAAGGAAGAGCTGGAACTTGCAAAAAGTAAACTGAGCGGAATAGAGATAGAAAAAACAGCACTTTCTGAAAAGATGGAAGCTCTTGAAAAAGCCAAGCAGCAATATGCTGAAATTCAGAAAATATTCACCAGATCAGAGGCAATTGTTTTTAGAGATGGGAATGATGTTCTTATCCGGCTTGTCGGATTGAATTTTAATGTTGGCCAGTCAACTATTAATCCCGACTATTATGATCTCCTCGCTAAAGTTGAACAAGCGATTGAAACTTTCCCTGAATGCAAAATTACTGCTGAAGGACACACAGATTCCCAGGGAAGCGATGACACAAATCTGAAACTATCGCAGCAAAGAGCTGAATCAGTAAAATCATATCTTCTGGCAAATATGGACATCGAATGGTCCCGTATAAGAGCGGTAGGTTATGGTGAAAGTAAACCGATTGCAAACAATGAAACGCCAGAAGGTCGTAAGAAGAACCGGCGTATCGATATAATAATTCATCCGACCGGTTTGTAAATTTTAGTTCTAATGAAATGGGAAAAGTAAGAAATATAATTGGTCCTTTATCCAAGTACGATAAATCGTTACCATATACATACAGTGCAGAAGTGCGTGCAATTGAAGGTGATGATGAACTTGTATCGTATTATTTTGCAGACACTATTTGCGGATTGGTTGAATACCTGGATAATCATAACATCCCTCCAAACCATGTAGAATTATTTGGTCTCTATCTTGAAAAAGAAATTCCGCTGGAAAAAGAACGGGTTATTTCTCCAAACGGAGAATGGTTAAGCAGACCCGACATTTGCAGAGCGCTTGAAGAGCATTACAAGAAAACAT
>JASFSF010000237.1:0-4722 GCA_050114555.1 Ignavibacteria bacterium | reverse complement strand
AAATGCAGTTGAAAGCCCCTTAGTAGCCGTAAAAACTCCACCTTTACCATCTGCAATGTCCTCACCAAAAATGTACATTTTATCATTACGTTTCATCTCTTCGTGAAGCGTATGATTGATTGCATCAACCATCACAATTTTTGATCCGTTAGGTTCAGATTTTTCATAATCTAATGTTTCATTAAACCCGCTTTCATCAAAAACATATCTTGCTGCATCATTTGGATCCGGATCGGGTTCAACTAAGGCTTCATCAGCAATTACAGAAACTTCTTCTGCTGTCTTTTTCTTTAAATCATTGTATTCCTGTTCGGAAAGAATACCTCCCTCAATCAACTTGTTGGCTAATTGTTGATTCGGACACTTGGAGAGATCTTCTTCAAGTTCCTCACCCGGTCTGTATTTTTTCTGATCATCGGAAGATGAATGAGAATGAAGTCGAACACATTCCGCTTCAATTAGTGCCGGACCCTTACCGCTCTTAATATATTTTATTGCCTCACTAACTGACTCATATGATTCGAAAAAATCGGTACCATTAACTGTTATTCTTTTCAGATTGTGAAATCCTTCCATCATCGCAGCGATAGAACTATCCTTTCCTCCACTCTGTTCTGCAACAGGGACTGAAATAGCATATTTATTATTTTGAACAACAAATAACACGGGAAGTTTTTCACGACTGGCCCAGTTTACAGCTTCATGAAATTCCCCCTGACTTGTTGTTCCTTCGCCACTGCTTACATAGGAGATTCTTTTCTCTCCCTGCTTTACTGATGAAAGCGCAGTTCCGACAGCATGCAAAAATTGCGTTCCCGTTGGACTTGACTGCGATACAAGCCTGTTTCTTCTTGATCCCCAATGAGATGGTAGTTGCCGTCCGCCACTAGCAGGATCGCTTTCTTTAGCAAAACATTGAAGGAAAAATTCTTTTGGCGTTACACACGAATAAAGTACAAGTGTTAAATCTCTGTAATATGGGAAAAACCAATCATTTTCTTTATCAAGTTGTAATCCAAGTGCAGCCTGAATTGCTTCGTGACCGGCTCCCGCAATGTGAAAAAATGTTTTACCCTGACGAAGAAAATTCATTGCCTGATTATCAATTGCCCTGGCAAGAGTCATCATCTTTAGCGTATCAAGCAATTTCTCGTTAGTCAAATTAATCTTTTTACCAATTGGCTTATGATTATTGCCGTCTTTAACCGGTTTTATGGTTTTCTTTACCTTCTTATTTGCCATGAAATCCTTTAATGTTTTCTAAGATTTTTCCTAATTTTTATTCTTTATGAAGATTACAATTAATTCAACATTTGTTATACATTATTAATCAAATCAGATTTGTTTAGCTCTGCTGGTTCTATAATTCTCAATTCATCGTATGAAAAAATTTCCAAAAAGTTTTTTATGACTTTTTCTTTTACTTCTGAAATTTGTATCTCAACACCGGTCTCTTCCTTTAAGGATGTTACTTCTTTATCAGATATACCACAAGGGACAATTCCATTAAATAAATTCAGATCCGTATTCACATTAAAAGCAAAACCATGCATTGTAATCCATCTGCTTACCTTAATTCCGATCGCTGTTATTTTTTTCTCTCCTACCCAAACGCCTGTTAATTTTTCTTTCCGTCCGGCTTTCAATCCATATTCACTGCAGGTTGCAATCAACACTTCTTCAAGAGCTCTAAGATATTTGTGAGTGTCTTTTTCCCATTTATTAAGATCCAGGATGGGATACCCTACAATCTGTCCGGGTCCATGGTAAGTTATGTCTCCCCCACGATCAATATCATAAACAGATATTTGATTTTCTTTTAAAAATTCATCGCTGCCAACGAGATTTTTTTTATCTGCCGTTTTTCCTAAAGTGTATGTATGTGGATGTTCCAGCAACAAAATAATATCTTCAATTTTATTCTGAAAACGTAATTCAAAAATAGATTTCTGTAAATCCCAGGCTTCTTTATAATCTATCGTTCCTAAATCGCAATATATAAGTTCTTTATTCATAATATATCACTTTGATTCTTCATCAAATGTGTATTGCCTCACCATAAGCCTGCCCGGCAGCTTCCATTATTGATTCAGACAAAGTTGGATGTGCATGAATCGTTTTTAAAATTGATTCACCGGTAGCTTCAAGTTTTCTGGCTAAAACCAGTTCAGCTATAAGCTCAGTAGCTTCCGATCCGATTATATGTGCACCGAGCAGCTCACCGTATTTGTCATCAAATATAAGTTTTACAAAACCTGCACGTTCTCCAACTGCAAATGCTTTTCCACTCGCTGTAAATGGGAACTTACCAACCTTTATTTTATATCCGGCTTCAATTGCTTTCTCTTCAGTGTACCCCACACTGGCAATCTGCGGTTGGCAATAAGTACAGCCGGGAATATTGTTATAATCCAGGATTTGATGACTAATACCCTTTATGGCTTCAACACAAATTATTGCTTCATGAGAAGCAACGTGAGCCAGCCAGGGCGGTCCTATTACATCACCTATGGCATAAATATTTTGAACATTAGTCTGATAGTTTTCTTTATTTACCTTTATATGATTTTTAACTGTTTCAACACCAAGTTCTTCCAATCCGATTCCCTCAATATTTCCTGTGACACCAATTGCGTTTAAAACTTTATCTGCACTTAACTCTTTTTTCTCGCCAACAACGGAAATTGTAACATTAACTTTCTTTCCCTTTACTGTGGCTTTTTCAACTTTTGCTTTGGTGATCACGTTTATTTTTCTTTTTTTGAAGCTCTTTTCAAGTTCTTTTGATATTTCTCTATCTTCAATTGGAAGTATATTGTCCATCATCTCAAGAATAGTAACCTTTGTACCCAGCACTGAATAGAAGTATGCAAATTCCACACCTATTGCCCCGGCACCGATAATAATTAATTCTTTAGGCTGCTCCTTCAAATTCATTGCCTCGGTGCTGGTAATAATCATTTTGCTATCAACAGGAATCGATGGAATTGATATCGGTCTGGCACCAGTAGCAATGATGATTTTATCAGCTTTTACTGATTCCGCTATTTTCCCGTTGATATCAAAAATATCTATTTGATCTCTTGATACAAATTTCCCGAAACCTCTAATTCTATCAATTTTATTCTTTTTAATCAGATACTCTACGTTTTTGGAAATTCTGTCCGATATTCCCCTGCTTCTTTTTATGATCTGATTGAAATCGAAGCTTAAACCTTCAACGGCAATTCCAAAATCCTTACTATGATTTTTAACTGTATCATATATTTCCGCATTTTTTAATAGGGATTTCGTTGGAATACATCCCCAATTCAGGCATATTCCTCCAAGATTATCTTTGTCAATTACCACCGTTTTATAACCTAGTTGCGCAGCTCTTATCGCAGCTACATATCCGCCCGGTCCGCCACCTAAAACTGCTATTTCGTAAGTTTTTTTCATAATAATCTGTGAAGGTTAATGAAAGTCGGGCAAATATAGGAAACGAAAATCAAAAATAAAATCGAAACATCTGGATTTATGACCGACGGGTCATTAAGACTAAATTTGCAAATAAAAAACCCCTGCCCTATGATGTTGGGGAGGACTTCATAGTGGGGGATGGCAGGGATCCTCGCATGGAGGTTTTATTTTCTAATATTGAAAAATTGAGGCAAAGTAAAATCTGTAAATCGAAGAATGAGAATACGCCCTCTTTCGTCTTCTCCAAATCGGATTTAAAATGTGTTATTTCTTTTAAAGAGTCAAGTTTGCTTGATATGCATCAATTATAAATAATCGCAAAAGATTACTTTGTTTAAATTTTCCTTTATAAGTTCTAGTTGCAAACAGTTAATAATATTTTATATTTACCGCAATACTTTGATCGCGACCCATATCATCCATACAGGTGATTTTTAATTCTCCTTGTTTTGGTTTGAAAAACAATCTTTCACCCGGTTCTGATTTTGCAAAATAATTTTCATTTAAAAACCAGTAGTGAGTTTTAACCGTCCCTTCAGAAACTGCCGATAATAGTATTTCTTGCCCGGAATTCTTTTCAATCAAATACTCATAATTATCCGACGGAGAAACTATCTGTGGACCGGAATCTGTATACATTGCAGTGCATTCGGCATTGTGCTTTGGAGGCATTCTAACCTGGATGTTATTTTGAATATTCCAGATATTTATTCTCGGTTCGTAGATAGTAAATACACGCTTCACATAATTTTTGACAGGTAAGCATTCCGGACAATATTGAATTGTATTATCCGAATTTGTGAATAATTCTTTATGAACATTACAATATTTATTATGGGACAGATCCTGAATAAAATAATCTGTGGTAGTTTGTTGACAAAATTCAGTTGGCAGCAACCCGCTTTCTGTGCAAACATATCTTTCAACCACTTCATCGGGTTTTTCAAACCACTCATTACCGGTATTTCGATCGATAGCTCCGAACAATTCATAGAGAAGAGGTACTGCCATTTCTGTACCCGAGAGATGAGGTGATCCTTTCCCGTTAAAATTCCCCAGCCATACACCGATAGTATACGTTTTATTATAACCGATTGCCCATGCATCTCTTTTACCGTATGATGTTCCTGTTTTCCAGGCAAATCGTTTTCGATTCTCATTGTAGAAATATTTATGAATATCATCCGGTGAATTTCCAGACAAAATTTCAGTTACTAAATACGCAGATGAATTTGAAAAAACTCTTTTTTCATCTCTATC
>JASFSF010000236.1:0-4731 GCA_050114555.1 Ignavibacteria bacterium | reverse complement strand
CGGATGAACAGGTTCAATTACTTTCAAGGTATTGTAAGGACGTAGTGCTTCTGTTCGATTCAGATGTTGCAGGAATTAAAGCTTCGATGAGAAGTATCGAAATTTTGTTAAAGCAGGATATGGAAGTAAAAATTGTTTCTCTTCCCGAAGGAGAAGATCCCGATTCATTTGTTAACAAATTCGGCAAAGATAAGTTTGACGACCTTTTAAAAACGGCGGAAAATTTTGTCGAGTATCAAACAAGATATTTCGATTCTATGAATAAATTTGATAATCCGGCCGATGCAGCTGAAACAATAAGGGAGATTGTAAAATCTCTTGCATTAATTAATGATGAGTTGAAAAGAAATCTTCTGATTAAGAGCATTGCTAAGAAATTTAATTTGCGGGAAAAATTGCTGGAATCTGAACTTGACAAAGCTATTGAAGGAATGAAGAAGCGGAAAGTGCCGGAACCTCTGGTTGAGAAAAAAGCCGCTGGCCGAGAAGCTGTTCCCCCTGGCGTTGAAGAAATGATAAAGAATAACAGAGCACTATATAATCTGGAAAAAGAAATAATTGTACTTTTATTTGAAGGTGATAAATCTGTAGTAAATTTTATCGGGGAAAACATATCGTCGAAGGATTTTTTAATTGAACCGCACCGGATGCTGTCGGAAATGGTGCTAAGTCGCGTTTATAATAGTGAAAATATAGACCCGGATAGAATAATCGAAGGGATAACGGATGAAAATCTTTCAGCATATATCAGGGGGATAACATTAGAAAAACATTTTATCAGCAGCAGCTGGGAAGAAAGGAATCCGGGCATTACACCGGAGATGATCAAACACAAATTTGTTAAAGACAGCCTGTTGAAATTTATAACCAGTAAAATAGACAAGCAGATCAAAGAAAATCACCTTCGGATTGAATCGGCGGGAAGCGAAGAAGAAGCGCTTGAATTGATGAGTTCGAACAAGAAACTGGAGGAAGAAAAGAAAAATTTAAAGGGAAGTTTTGAGGAGATTACAATTAATTAATTTTTCACCCTAATCACGATTCTTCTGCGCTACTGATCTCTTTAAAGTAAGATGATGCATTTACCAGCAAAGTAGTTCCCACATCTTCCAGCATTTTATTGATGTTTGTTATATACTCCCGGGCATTTCTTTCGTCAATTGAAGGTATACCAAATAAGGAAAGATCGGCAGATTGCGATTTATCTTTAAAGATTTGTTGGGTGGATTTATCACCCGCAGTATTATCAATTATTTCAATTGTCGCATCTAACCTGAATGTTCTCAAAACACGGCTTGCTTCATTTTCCAGCACCCGTGTACTTGACAAATCATCCTTAATGGTTAACAATCTTATCCCGGCATCACGCCATTCATCATTACTTGTTATAAATCTTGCAAGAGTCAATGCCAACGAAAAATTATTTCCGGCACCCCTCCACCAGATATCTATCTGATTCTTTTTGCCGAAACCTTGTTCGTCATTATATTCAAGGAATAGTGAATTGTAATCCAGCTTGTTAAACGACTCAATCAGCCTGGCAAATTTCAACGGTTCTTTTGCTTCTTTTGCCCAACCCATTAATATCGTATTTGGTTCTATGCTGGAAAAACCATAAATACTTGCGATTACCTCCATACCTTCATATACATCGCGGCATTCTTGCCTCCGGGTAAAAACGCCTTCTTCTCCTTCAGAATCTTCAATAGTTGGCTTAACAGATTGTCCCGCTTTGGTGAAAAGAACACTTGTTGAATTGTTTTCGATAAGATCAAAATTAGAAATCAATCCCATTTTTCCGGCAAGCAATTTTGCCGTTTCCAGCAGATATGGTCTTGCATAGCTGCCGCCGCTGAATAAAATTATATTCGGTCTCCAGTTTCGCCATTCCAGTGTCCGGGTCTTCAATTTAATTAATCCGTACCGGACAACGGCTTCCCAAAATCCTCCCCAGGTATCGCCGCTCTTTAATTTAATTTCTTTTCTTTGAAGAAGAAAAAATATTAATCCTAAAATCGTAGTTGCTCCTATCATTGCTAAAAAATCAAGTTGTATCATCACAATGAAACATGCAGCACTCCCAAGCAAACTGACCCAGATGGGTATTTTGAATTCAGGGTAATAATCGGAACTTGCCCAGTTTTCAATTGCCGCGCTTAGATTAAGAATACCGTATGTAGTAATAAAGAAAATTGAAACAATCCTTGCAATTACATCCAGTTCCCCAATTAAAATTCCTGCTTCAGCAATTATAAATGAGAGTATTAATGCATTTCGGGGTTCATTTAGTTGTCCAACTCCTTTTGCAAATATTCTTGGTGTTATACGGTCTTTTGCAGTAGCCTGTAAAATTCGTGGTGCGCTTAAAATACTTCCGAATGCTGAAGATAGAGTTGCACCCCATATTCCGGCAATTACTAATTCTGGTATAAATGAGATATGTAATAATACAGTTGGATCGTTTACTAATACTTCTGAACTAACCGTGTAAGAATAGAAAAATACCAGAAGAATATATACAAGCAATCCAACAGTAATGGCGGATATTGTTCCCCGTGGAATCGATTTTTTGGGATCTTTTAAATCTCCTGACATTGAGACACCGGCTTCAAATCCTGTTACAGCCGGGAAGAAAATCCCGAATAGTAAAATGAATGGAGCGGTGGTTGAACCGGGGAATAGCAATGGTTCTGTTGGTGTGAAATCATGTTTTCCTAAAGCTATAGAAACTAATGACAGGACAATAGCAGTCATAATATAGTACTGTGCTTTTATAGCCAGTTTTGCTCCTACAAATGTCACCCCGCTTACAACCAATAGAATTAATGTCCCGGTTATTCTAATTCCGGTTTTTGAAATTCCGATTCCCCAATAGCCTAAAAAACTTTCTGAAAATCCAATAAGATATAAACTGACGCTGAATGACAATCCAACAAAAAGTGCAAGACCAAGGGTTCCGCCAATTGGCAATCCAAGACTTCTTGATATTATATAATATGTTCCGCCTGTTTTAACTTTTTTATCTGTGGCGATTGATGAAACACTTAGACCGGTGGTTATTGAAATTAGATGTGCAATTAGAATTATAGCTATGGTTGCAAATAATCCTGCCTGTCCAATAATCCACGGCAGCCTTAAATACATTATTACGCCAAGAATCGTGAGGATTGAAGGAGTGAATACTCCTCCGAATGTTCCGAATTTGCTGGATTTCATTTATAATAATTTTTTTTAGTTTGAATAAAATATAGTAAAGAAATAACAAATATTTTTTAATTACAATTGGTTAACTTATTCTTATTAGCATTATTAATTATTCATTCTTAATTGTTTGATGAATTATCGACTAGCAAAAACCGGGATATTAATGATAGAAATACTGCCGGATAAATGTGATTTCTGCGGATGTTGTGTCGGTATTTGTCCTGAGGATGCAATCGAATTAAAAGAGGCGGAAATTTTTATTATAGACGAGAGATGTACTAACTGCTCAAAGTGTGTCTGGAGTTGTCCTATAGAAGTGATTAAATTTAACAAAAAAGGAATTCCGATGAAGTGATCAGTGAAAATCTGCACAATCTGTGTTATCAGCGTGCTATTATTTATTAATAGCGCAATGAAAACGCTGATCAGACTGATTTACAAAGCAAGGATTTATGAAAGAAGAATACGATGTAATAGTAGTTGGGGCCGGACCTGCCGGATCTATGGCTGCAAGGTATGCAGCACAGCAAGGTGTCTCGGTTCTGGTTCTTGAAAAGGATAGGGATGTCGGTTATCCTGTACGATGTGGTGAGGCTATAAGCAGGGAAGGAGTTGAAGAATTTATTGAATCGGATGAACGATGGATAAGAGCACGTATTTCAAAATTTTCTTTTGTTGCACCGGATAATACTGAGGTATTGATCCAGTTCGATGGTGAAGAAGGCTATGTGCTTGAGAGAAGAATATTCGATTATGAGCTTGCAAAAACTGCTGTTGATGAAGGAGCTGAAATTCTAACAAGGGCATATGTAAATGGATTACTTTTTGATAATGACAAAGTCTCCGGGATAAAATACCAGCAAAATGGTGAGCAAAAAAAACTAAAAGCTAAAATAGTAATTGCTGCCGATGGCGTTGAATCAAGAGTTGGCAGGTGGGCAGGATTAAAAACTCATGTCGATTTTAGAGATATGGAATGTTGTACCCAGGTTACTGCTTCAAATATTCCTATCGATAAAAATACACTTTACATTTATTTTGGAGAAAATGTTGCTCCTGAAGGTTACTTCTGGGTATTTCCTAAGGGAGAAAATATTGCCAACATTGGCTTGGGTGTAAGTGGAAAAATCGGACGAACAAGATCAGCACAATCATTTCTTAATTCATTTATGAAAAAAAACTATCCCGAAGCCTCAATTCTAACTACTATTGCTGGTGGAGTCCCAAGCACCGTTACGCTTGAAAAAATTTCTGCACCAGGAATTGCATTAGTTGGTGATGCAGCCAGACAGGTAAATCCGCTTAGTGGTGGAGGAATCGCCAGTGGCATGATTGGGGGAAGTATTGCTGGCAGGATTGCCGGCGAAGCTGTTAAGATGAATAAACTGGACCATTTATTAACTTATGATAATGAGTGGAATAAGAGGCTTGGAAAAAGACATGTAATATTCAACAGGATTAAGGATGGTGTATTCAATTTTTCGGATGAAAAATATAATCGCTTAGCAAAGTCAATAGCAAAAATAC
>JASFSF010000235.1:0-4735 GCA_050114555.1 Ignavibacteria bacterium | reverse complement strand
CAATGTCGCTCGATTTGAAATACATTACTACAACTATCCTTAGGTAAAAGTAAACACTTATCACACTTGAAAGAACACCAACAATCGCAAGCCAGGTTAAATTTGATTTTATAGCCGCAATGAAGACATAGTACTTTCCAAAGAATCCTGCAAACGGTGGAATACCCGCCAGCGCAAACATTATCAGTGCTAACAATCCTGCGATAAAAGGTCTTCGAGTTCCAAGCCCGGCATAGGACTCGATGTCTAGATTCTTTTCATCTCTTCCTTCATAAATCGAAACAATTCCGAATGCTGCAAGATTCATAAAAGAGTATGCAGTAAGATAAAACACAATTCCACCTATCCCGTCTGAATTTCCTGAAGCTAATCCAATTAGCATATAACCGGCATGTGCAATTGAAGAGTACGCAAGCATTCTCTTTATATCTGTTTGCACTAATGCGACTATACTTCCAAACAGCATGGAAAAAACAGCAATTGCTGAAAGATATGGTGTGAATAACCGACTATCTGGTCCTCCAGATATAGCGGAGAGTGTTACAATCAACGCGCTGAATCCGGCTGCCTTCCCCGTAGTTGAAAAGAGAGCGGTAACTGTCGTAGGCGCTCCCTGGTAAACATCCGGGACCCACATATGGAATGGAAATGCCGCAATCTTGAATGAGAAACCGATTAAGAACAGTAACACACCGGTTAAGAATACAATGTCACTACTCAGCATACTAAAATTCAGACTTACGATATCAATTGAGGTTGTTGTAGCTTTACCATAAATAAGAGCAATGCCATAGACTAAAAATCCAGTTGCAAAAGCTCCCAATAAAAAATATTTCAATGAAGCTTCGTTTGCCGTTACACGTTTTCTATTGAAGCCGGCAAGTACATAAAATGAAATTGACATAACTTCCAGACCGAGGAATATCATAATGAGATCCTTCGCTCCGGATATCATCATCATTCCGAGCACGGAAGTCTGGATGATTATATAATATTCGCCAAGGTAAGTATCATATTTGTCAAGATAAGTGACAGATAGTAGAACTACTATTGCAGCTCCAATATTAAACAGAATCCAGAAGATGTTTACAATTCCGCCTGTTGCCAGCATATTTTGTAAAACTATGGATGTTTTGTTTATATCAACAAGTGAAAAATAGAAGGCAGCTAAAAATCCTAAAAACGATAGAGTTGGAATTAACTTCTTACTATCTTTAAAAAATATCTCGATAAATACTGAGATGAGAATTATTCCGCTAACGATTACCAGCGGTAAAATACTATAAAATTCTTGTATGTTGTTTATCATAATTATTCTAGAAAAATTATATCGCAATCACATTCTTCGATTATTACTTTGTGCTTTTTCTCAAGGTAGAAGGACAACTTTAAGTGGTTCTGAAAATCGAAGATATCCTTTCCCTTCTCAACAACCACTGCCTTAATTGCTTCATACTTCGAAAGAGCAGATTTTAAATCTTTGTACTCCAGGAAATATACTCCGGTAAAGTCTTCAGTTTCTCTTATGTAAATTCCCTTTGAACCCGGAGAAAAATCAGTAATAATATCTGAGGCTACTATGACTTTCAGAAAATGGGCTCGAAAAGGTAAGATCAGCCTGTTATGATAATACAAACCGTGAATGTTTTTTTCGATTATTTCGTCTATTGTATACATAGTTGAATCTCTTTATTAACTAAAGAAAATTATACTAACTATTATGAATATCGGTATTAAAATAGGAACTGCCCATCTAAGCAAATAACTGAAAAATGTGGGCATTTGAATACCTGCACGCTCACAAATTGATTTTACCATAAAATTTGGTCCGTTACCAATATAGGTCATTGCACCGAAAAATACTGCTGCTACAGATATAGCTCTTAGATAAATATCATCTTCCAGCACAAATTGTATTACATCAGGTCTGTTATTAATATGCAATCCATACTTACCCATAGCTGCTCCCAGAAAGTTCAAATATGTAGGCGCATTATCAAGAAACGCAGATAATCCCCCGGTTGCCCAATAGAAAACCTGTGCAGTAAGATATTCGGACATCACACCTGATTCATAAGCTATTAATTGAAGAGCAGGAATCATTGTCATAAAAATTCCAATAAACAAGTACGCAACTTCTTTAATGGGTTCAAAGTCAAACTCATTTGCTTTTAGAATGCTCTCATCAGTACCCTTGTAAGCAACTATCATAATAGTAAACATTATTATTTCTCTTATTCCGAATGGAAGAGGTGCCAGACTCGGAATCCAGCCATAGACTGCAGGATCGATAAAAACAGAAATGATAATGATTATCAAATACACAGCATTTTTTAATCCTCTAAATTCATACTTGCCTGTATATACATCTTCTTCTTCATCATAAGTTTTATTGAGCGAATCGAATACATAAAAAATCGATAACAACAGAATAACAGTTGGCAACCAAATGTACCAAACATTTCCAATTACCCAGAAGAAAGGAATACCTTTTAAAAATCCCAGGAACAGAGGAGGATCGCCAATTGGGGTTAATGCACCACCGATATTACTGACTAAAAATATAAAGAAAATAACATGGTAAGCTTTAATCCTGTACCTGTTCAGCTTAATGAATGGTCTGATTAACAACATTGATGCACCGGTCGTTCCAATAATATTCGCAATAACGGCACCGAAAAGTAGAAATAAGACATTTACGATGGGTGTAGCTTTTTTATCCACTCTAATAAAAATACCCCCGGAAGCAACAAACAAAGAACCCAGTAAAGCAATGAATGAAAAATATTCAGCTAACGAATGCAAAACACTATGCGAATCTCCATGTACAGCTAAATAATAAATAACTGTAAATCCACCCAGAGTAACAGATAATTTAGGATAATGTGAATGCCAAAAATGTGGAAATAGTAAAGGGCCGGTAGCAAGTAATAATAGCAGTGTAATGAAAGGAATAACCATATATATCGAAGGAAGTGTATGTGTTGCGCCTACTTCCTCTGAGACTTGTACAGAATCGGAAACCGCAGTAACTACATCATAATTACCAGCAAAAGCGTTATTGCAAAAGAGTATAAAGATAACCAGAAAAATTACTATCGGGAAAATTCGTTTCATCATCATAGCCTAGTATATACTTGCCTTTAATGGTTCTATTACTTTCTCAATAAGGTTAACGGTATAGTTTGCAGAAACTTCCAGGAATGTGCCTGGATAAACACCTATCCAGACTATAAAAATCATAATTGGAATTAATACGAATACTTCTCTTTTATTTAAATCAGTTAATCCTTCAAGTTTTGGATTTAATACTCTCCCGAACACCACCCTTTTATACATCCATAACAGATAGACCGCAGCAAAGATAACTCCTGTCGCAGCAAAAATGGTGAACCACCAATTATCCAAAACTGTTGACTGGAATGAGCCTAGCAAAATTAAAAATTCACCAACGAAACCATTTAATCCGGGTAATCCGATTGACGATAATGATACGAATAAAAATATGAATGAAAAAACAGGAACAAGCTTCGCAATACCTCCATAGTAAGAAATCTCTCTCGTGTGGGTTCTTTCATAAATCATACCTACAAGAAGGAATAATGCGCCGGTGGATAGTCCGTGGTTTATCATTTGAATAATTGCACCTTGCATAGATTCTTCTGTTAAAGCGAATATACCAAGAACAACAAATCCGAGATGTGCAACCGATGAGTATGCAACCAGTTTCTTCATATCGGTTTGAACCATTGCAACCAGGGCTCCATAAATAATACCTATAACCGCCAGGATTGAAATGAATGATGCAAAATACAATGAGGCTGCAGGGAACAACGGTAGATTAAATCTGATTAAACCATAAGTTCCCATTTTCAGCAGAACACCTGCAAGTATAACACTTCCTGCCGTCGGGGCTTGAACGTGTGCATCCGGAAGCCAGGTATGAAAAGGAAATATCGGTACCTTAATTGCAAAACTGATAGCGAATGCAAGGAAGAGATAGTTCTGAATCGACAGGCTGAATAGTGGTCCAACCTTGTAAAGTTCTACCAGATCGGTTGTAAAGCTGCCAAGATAATTTGTTGCGTGAATTGCAAGCCATATTATGGCAACAAGCATAAGTAAACTGCCGGCCATAGTGTAAATAAAAAACTTGATGGCTGCATAAATCTTTTCTTCGCCACCCCAGATCCCGATAATAAAATACATCGGGATAAGCATTGCTTCCCAGAAAAAATAGAAAAGGAATAAATCGAGAGAAACAAATACACCAAGCATTCCAAGTTCAAGAAAAAGCATGAAGAACGTAAATTCTTTAACTTTCTTTTGAATTGATGACCAGCTTGATATTAAAGTTAGCGGCGTTATAAATGTTGTCAGAACTAACAAGAGTACAGCCATACCGTCAATCCCGACAAAGTAATGGATGTTCAGATTTTCAATCCATTTAAATTTATGAACAAACTGGAAGGAAGGATTGTTAGGATCAAACTTAAAATAAATGATCAACGATACAAGGAAAGCTAAAAGAGAAACAGCCAGTCCGAAATATCTTATAAGATTTTCTTTATCAGATCTTATGAATAGAAGTAATATAGATCCGATAAAAGGGATTAATAACAGGTACGTTAATAGTTCGCTATTTTCCATAATTTATAAACTTAAAATGATCCAGAATAATGCTAAAAGAATTCCAACCATCATTACCAGTGCATAAGACTGTACAACACCTGTT
>JASFSF010000234.1:0-4762 GCA_050114555.1 Ignavibacteria bacterium | reverse complement strand
ACCTGTAAGTGAATTCACCAACACCAAGAATTCCACCGTACCATGTAGATACATTTGTAAGAACGAATAGAAATAAACCAACCTTCCTGCCGGAAAGAAGATAGTCATCCGGATTGCTTGCCGTTTTTCTTCCTGAATAAAATCCTATGAATAAAAGTGACAAAAAAAACAGAAGGATTATAAGAAGATCATAAGTAGATAATGTCATAATTTATTCCGTCACAGTATAGCAGCGAACTCCGGATAAAATCTAAATATCGAAAAGATCATGTTTTTTCATTGCAAAGAAATCTCTAATTACAAAGACAATTCCATTTTTAATCTTTAACTGCACCGATTCTGCAATTGATACGTTGCTGGTACTTTCACGTTCGCCGAAAGGCAGTGCTACATTTTTAAGGTGATATTTCAATCCTTTTGATGTGATTTTAGTTTGCCTATTAAATCCATAAATCGAGATTATTTCACCCTGAAATGATCTAAGTGTTATATTCCCTTTATACGGTTTAAGAAAAGAGTTTTCTGCAATAAGAGTGATACTAATTTTATCGATAAATTTTAAAACAATACCGAGGTTACAAAATGTATGATCGAGCCTGTCACCGGTAACACCAATCAGTAATGTTTCATCAAATTTATTTTTAATAGCAAACTTCAAACATTTTTCAACATCCGTGTCATTTTGTTGTCTGTATTTTATAATATTTGAAGTTTTACTGAATTTCTTAAATGCTTCCTTACTAATGGAATCTAAATCGCCAATTATAAAATCAGGATTCAGGTTAAGCTTGAGCGCAGTATTAGCACCTCCATCAGCACAGATTAAAGTATTGTAATCTCTTTGCTGAAAGAAATTGATTATACTCTTTTCGGGAGCTTTACCATTTGCAAGTATGATACACTTTTTCAATTAACTTAATCACGTAATATTTTTAAAAACTCTTATCTACAATCCTACCTCTATACCTGCCAGGAAGTTTCTCTCTGCAGCAGGAAAAAATTCCTTACCTATAGCATTAGTTGAATATAGATTGTCAAATATATTGTTTATTTGGAAAAATATTTTCCATGGGGTTGCCATGCTCTCAATTTCAAATTCATAGCTTGCAAAGATATCCGAAACAAAATAAGCTTCATTTACATTATCGTTGTAGTCAGCAAGTTCAGGAAATCTAATTAAATATGAACTAAGATTATCATCAAAATTATCCGAATAAAATTTCCCAACGTATTTCCATGTCCAGCGCACATAAAAACCTTCATAATTTAAAGTTGCACCAAACGTCGACATAAACTCTGGAAATCCACTTATACTGTTACCGCTCAATTCAATAAAGTTAACTTCATCAATAAACGATCTACCGCTCTCTATTGTGTTCTGGCCGTAAGTTGCATTACCAAAAATTTCTATCCGGTTGTTCCATAATTGCAATAATCCGCTTAACTCAATTCCCTTATGAATAGTTCTGTCAACATTGCCGGTTATGGGTTGACCAAACCTATCGACCTGACCTTTTTTTACAATTTCATCATCGAACAACATATAGAATAGATTTAATGAAAAAGAATAATTATCTCCTGTGAGTGATGCACCAATTTCAAAGTCGTTCATAGTTTCGGGCTTAACAAGCGGACTATTGAAATCATAAACTCCTTGAGCGGATTGTTCGAATTGTGGTACAGCCCCGCCACTAGATTCAGCAGCATCGTAATAAGTTTTTAATCTCGGTTCGCGAGACACGCGTGCGAATGAAAAATATACATTAAGAGAATTTAATGGTTTGTAGTTTATTCCAAAACGCGGATTAATAAAAAGATTATCTATGCTAAAATCATTTCCTATATATGCCTCGTCAAAGATTTTATAATTATGATACGCAAGCTGGATCTCTCCAAGCAGATTAACCTGATCATTTAAATTAAACGATTCGTGTAAAAAAGCGCTGGCAATATCCTTTCCTCCACGATAAGAATAATATTTATAATTATCTGTTACACCTTCAGGTAAGTTATCTGCATAACTTATACTCCCCCAGTGAACCGATCTATGTCTTCTCAGCTCTCCACCAAAAATTAAAGTCCCCTTTTCATGATTAAGACTGAATCGCGGCAGCCAGCCATATTGTGTGTTTTCTACTTTAGCCTTAATAATCGTATTACCCGGGTTTGAATCAGGATTGAATCCATTCGCCTGAGTTAACCTAAGATAAATTGTATCTGCCCATGAACCATCAAAATCGAAGAACCCGTTACCTAACACAAGAAACAGAGCAGAATTGAATTTTAGATTATCATTTATCTGCCACTCATTAAAAAGTTCGTAATGTGGCTGAGAAAAATTTTCTATCTCTTCCGGTTTTCTATTCATGATATATGTATATCCGTTATCATCAGCTTCCCAATATGAATAGTTCTTCCTTCTTAACTCTCTATCCTTAACAGCAAACTTCGCCACTCCGGTGTAACCCAGGCCATCTTTAAATGGACCTCCGAACAAATTAATCTGAGTAGTAAAGTTTTCGTCGTATCGTACTGCGGAAACATAATACGAACTAAAATCTACATTAGTTAATTCTTTATAGCCTGAACTAAGAATTTTACCAACTTTCACATAAATGGAATACCTGTTGTTAATAAGTCCGCTTGAAAATGCAGCAGAATACTTCCTTGTATGATATGATCCGTACAATGAAGAAAGTTCAATCATTGGCCGATTTGAAAATGAGGAGGTGATCATATTTATTGAACCGCCAATAGCCGGATAGCCAAATACACCGGAACCTGCTCCTCTTTGTACCTGGATTAATTCCATACTCCCGAGCAGATCGGGAAAATCAAGCCAGTAAACATTGTGATCTTCAGGATCATTTTGTGGAATTCCGTTGATCAAGACAGAAATTCTTCTTTGATCAAAACCTCTGATAGTAACATAATTATAACCTATGGCGTTACCACTCTCAGAATAAAAAGTAGTTGAAGGCAAATCACTTAAGTATTTTGGTATGTCATAAAGTGTATAATTTTTTTCAATTTCTTTCCCCTTAATCTGATCAAAAGTTATAGGGGTAATACCTTTTTCACCAATTGTGGCTTCAACAAGAACCGTTTGTGAAGAAAGAATTTTTTGTTTCATCTCGAAAGTAAAGTAGTATTGTTTTTGTTCATCTTTTGGATCGAACAAACTTGTAACAGGGATTTCATATGTTTCATAACCAACATAACTAATACGAAGATTCTCCCCCTTTTCGAAAACATGTTTGATTGAAAATTTTCCTTCATCATCCGAAGTTGTACCAATAGTTCCCTCCCCAATTACCTGTATGTTTGCATTTATCAGTTTACTTCCTGTTTCGGCATCTTTTATAATCCCTTCAAATACTTTCTCCTGCGCAAAAATTAAACCGGAAGTAAAGAAAAAAAGAATAATTAAGATTTTCATAACATTCCTCTTTAAATGAAAAAGCCGTTGGTAAAACGGCTAAAATCCAGATTATTCTTTTAGTGCAACGAGCACTCTTTTAGCCCGTTTTCCTACGCTGGCATTACCCAGATCAGGTATTAGGGTATTATCTCAGTCATCCCGTGGCCGGAATAACACCCCTAACGGCTGTTAGAAATTATTTATTTATATCTTAAAATTAATTTTTCAGTGCAACTAAATCAACCCACTCTTAGTTTTTGCCCTGCTTTTATTTTACTGTTTGTTAAACTATTTAATGCTTTAAGTTTTTGAATAGTGGTATTATACTTCTTAGCAATTGAATAAAGTGATTCACCTTTAACAACCAAATGGTATTCAGGAGTTATAATTTTCGTACCGGGTTTTATTTTTAGTTCCTGTCCCGGTAAAATTTTACTTCCTGTAATACCATTCCAGCTTCTTATCTGACTAGCACGAATGCCGTAATCCTCTGCTATCTGTCCCAGGTTATCACCTTTTTTTACAGTATAAATTATATAATCACCTGATATAACTTCTTTCTTTTTATTGATGTTTGTTGTTGTAATTGTATCCGGTGTTGTATTGGAATATATCTTTAATGTTTTCCCTGCAATAATTTTGCTTCCGGTTATTCCGTTCCATCCGCGGATGTCCGATGCTCTAACGTGGAATAACTCGGCAATTCCACCAAGAGTATCGCCAGGTTTAATTATGTAGTACTTTACATTAGTATTTTCAGGTGGCGGGGTTGTGGTAGTTTTACTGTTCGTTTCCGAATAATTTGAAAATATTTTTAATGTTTGACCTGCGATGATGCGGTTACTTTTCAGTCCGTTCCATCTTCTTATGTCTCTGGTTCTTACTCCAAACATCTCAGCAATTTCACTTATTGTATCGCCTTTGCGAACTCTGTACCTATTTAAATTTGTTTTTGAATCTTTATAAACCTTATTAGTACTTGTAAGTTTTTCTGTTGTAAGTTTGCCACCGGTGTAAATCTTTAATTTTTTCCCTGCAATTATTCTGCTGGTTCTTAAATTATTCCATTCCTTTAGTTGACTTACACGAACACCATAGCGTGAAGCAATCAAACCAAGGTTTTCACCATGTCTTATGTTATGGTATATATACGAACTTTGAAGAATAGATTTTTCTTCTATCTTTGAACTTTTTTCTATACTGGTGAAATAATCTTCATTTTCTGCCGGTACGTAGATTTTTAATTTTTGACCGACCTTTATAGTTGTCGTGTAGGGAATATTATTCCAGTTTCGTACATCGCTTACCCTGGAGTTAAACTTATCAGCGATTCCAAGAAGA
>JASFSF010000233.1:0-4778 GCA_050114555.1 Ignavibacteria bacterium | reverse complement strand
TAAATGAAGTTGTAAGTGTTAGTGTTGGTCTTTATGTAAAAAGTGAACTATACAAAATCAATAATTTAGAAGATGTTATTGCCGGCAGAATTTCTGAATGGAATAGTAGCGGTTCTAATCAACTGCCAAGTAATTATTTCTTCTCTCTGAATGAAGAAAAAACACTTGAATGGGAATATGAATCCAGGAACACAACTTATCAAATACCCGTTCTGTTACAATTCAGATTTAATGAGTACTGGGGCTTAACGCTTGGTGTAAGTCGTATCTTGAATTCGTGGAGAATCACTGACAAAACCACTGCATACTTCGACCGAAGACTTAGAAATGAAAATGGAACAATAACCGAAGAAAACGATTTTGGCGAAAGATACACTCAACCAACAGAAAGAATAACGGATAATTTCTTTGATGTACTGGCAGGTTTTAATCTGAATATAACAGAAGAGTTTGGCATGCAGCTATTGCTTGATCCAGAAATTGATCCCGATTTAAGAATTGCGCAATGGTGGCTGGCATTTAGGGCAGGTATTTAAGCAACTGCAGGAGCAATTAAATGGCTGACTGTCTTCGGAAATATTTGTAATATAATTAAAAGACTTTTTGATTTTTGGAAGACTGGTCAGCCGGTTTTTATAAATGCCTGAACTTTTAAAAAGATCATATTATAAACTGCAGATAATAATATTGTTCAGCCTGGTTGCGATTGCTATTGTAATTGTTGCATCAAGAATAAGTTATCTTTTTGCTAAAGAATTATATCTTGAGCAGATCAGCGAACAGGTTAACCTGGTGACACGCTTACTTGGTAACCGGATTGATGAAGGATATCTTCAAATATTAGATTTTGGTACACCAGTTAAATCTGTCCGTGAAGATTTTATAAAAATGATATCTGAGAATAATATTGAAGAATCAGTTCAGGAAGCATTTATATTTAATGAATATTATGTTGTGCTTGTTCATTCAGACAGAACAATACCGACAATGAGAGTTGAGCAAAGATTATTCATAAATCGAAATGAGTTAAGTTTACTGGAAGTCGATCATTCGTTCGCGTCCCTTCCATTTAAGGGTGATGACGGCAGCTGGTATATGTGGGGCTTTTACAATTTTAACGATCGCTATTATCTTGCTGTGAGAGAAAGTGCTGCCAGGCTGCAACGAGTTGAAGAGTTTTCTCTCATATTCTGGTTCATTGGTCTAGGTGGAGTTATTATAACAATTCTGTTAAGCTGGTTTGTTGCAAATAAAATTACCGGACCAATAAACAAACTGGTATCATTCAGTCTGGATATTGGAAAGGGAAGATTGAACCTCGATGTTCCTAACGGAATAAAGGGGGAGACAAAAATATTGGCGGATGCAATGGATACTATGAGAAAAGGTCTGGCAAAGAACCAGGAAGAAAAAGAAAGAATACTGGCACAGATCGCGCATGAAATCAGAAATCCTTTGGGAAGCATCGAAATATTAGCGGGCCTGGTAAAGGAAGATTTAATTAAAAGTAATCAGGATTATGAGAACACAGAAAAAATACTTGGCGAGGTAAGGGAGTTGAAAGAGATTATAACTTCCTATCTTAATTTCAGCCGTCCTGCAACACCCAAGAAAGAATGGTGTGATCTGTCGGAAGTTTATGATGATATTATCCGTGTATTTCAAAAAGAGTGTAAGAAGAAAAATTGTACAATCAAATTTGAAAATCATTATAACAAGATCTGGTTTGATAAATCACATTTAAAAATGATACTGACAAACTTAATTGCGAATAGCCTTGAATCAATTGAAAGAGATGGCAGCATAAAATTGATTTCAACTTTTAACGATGATCAGCATTGTATATCTGTGATAGATAACGGAAAAGGTATAGACGATATAATTAAATCAAAAATATTTGATCCGTTTTATACAACAAAATCGGATGGAACAGGATTAGGTCTGGCTACAAGCAGGAAATTATGCATTGAGAACAATGCAGAGTTGCTGCTTGAATCCGCTAATGGAAATGAAACAAAATTTTCGATTATAAAATCTGTAATTAATGATGGATAAGAAAATCATAATAATTGAAGATAACGATACTTTAAGAGAAGGCATTGCTGAAAGTCTGAATCGGGAAGGTTATGTAGTATCGGATTTTGACAACGGACCGGATGCAATTGAGTTTTTTAAAAAGGTAAACTCAAATCTTGCGATAATAGATCTCAAAATGCAGCCTATCGATGGATTGGAAACATTGACGAAACTAAAAGAAATTTCACCGGATGTTGAATCAATCATGATCTCTGCGTATGGTACAGTTGACAGCGCCGTTGAAGCAATGAAACTTGGAGCTGCTGATTTCCTTACGAAACCATTTTCGAATGATGAGCTTCGCATTCGTGTAAAAAATATTTTTAAGACAATTACAGATCGCGAAAAAATAAATGATCTTATAGAACAAAACCGTCTTTTGTCTGATGAAGTGAATGCCGGATATGAAGAGATTGTTGGAAAATCGGGTGCAATGAAAAAGGTTTTTAAGATGCTCGATAACATCGCCGGCGCGGAGAGTACAATAATCATACAGGGTGAGAGCGGAACAGGCAAAGAACTGATTGCACGGGCAATTCATCGCAACAGCAAACGATCTGAAAATCCGATGATAAAAGTAAATTGTGCGGCAATGAATGATAATCTTCTGGAGAGCGAATTATTTGGTCACGAGAAAGGCGCCTTTACAGGTGCGGTGAATAGAAGAAAGGGAAGATTCGAGCTCGCTGATAAAGGCACAATTTTCCTAGATGAAGTTGCTGATATTTCTCCGGCAATGCAGGTTAAACTGCTGAGAGTTTTGCAGGAAGGAGAGTTTGAAAGAGTCGGCGGTGAGCAAACTATAAAATCTGATGTACGAATAATATCTGCATCGAATAAAGATTTGCAGAAAGAAGTATCGAACGGAAATTTTCGTGAAGATCTTTTTTACCGGTTAAGTGTGGTTCCTATTACTCTGCCACCGTTAAGGGAGAGGGAAGGTGATATTATATTATTCGTCGATCACTTCCTGGAAAAGATATCGAAAAAGTCCAATATCGTGAAGAAAATTATTGATATCGACGGAATCGAATTGCTCAACAGCTATTCCTGGCCGGGAAATATTCGCGAACTTGAAAACCTGATTGAAAGGTTGGTTGTTATTTCTGATGTAGAAAAAATTGAAAGTGATTTAATTGCTCAGCACCTATGCAAAAATACAGGACGTTATACGGCGTATGATAACCTGGGATTGGAAGAAGCTATGTATAATTTTGAAAAACAATTGATCACTCAGGCGATGAAAAAAGCCGAAGGAGTAAAGAACCGGGCAGCTAAAATATTGGGGATTAAAACAAGTGCACTTTACTACAAGCTTGAGAAATTTAAACTGATATAATGAAAGATTGCCGGATTAAAAAATGAAAATGTTAAAACATATAATGATTGTAGCTATCGCTCTTTTTGCGATTGCTTCGTTGTTTCCTCAATCAATAAATAAACTTGAAGCAGAGCAGCGATCTTTAAATAAACAACTGGATTTCCAACGCAACAGCCTGGATTCATTGGAGATCATTTACAAAACAAGGATAGAAGAGATTGATGATGAAAAGAGTAAAACAGAAAAAGATGAAGATAAAATCAAACAATTAATGTCGCGAACAATCTCTTTAACATACCAGATTGACCTGGAACGTGACAGGATTGAAAATGTTGAATCTGACTTAAGAATGGTTAAAGGAAAACTCAATAATCTTTATGAACATCAAATTGATTCGCTCAAACTGCTGGAAACATCTGCGAGCTATTCCGGCAACAAAGATTTGTTGAGTATGGAGATTCTTATATTAATGGAAAAAAAGCTTTCGGATGGAATTAATACAAATAAACTTTCTTATGATCCAGCACTGCTTCTTGGTCTTGATAATAAAGCAATTAAAGATAGCCGTGAAAAAGATATATATACGGATTATTTAACAAATGCTTCAAGCGAGGTTAACGGTAAGATTGAGTTTATTGCGGGTATAATCGATGAACTTGAAGAGACAAACAGACTTCATAAAAAAGTTGATAAATTTATTGAGGATGCTGAATTCGAATCCAATCCACTGACCAATCAACTATCCGATGAATATCTAAATGAAAGAGTGGATATCGGTGGAGGAGTGTTTGATCACGGTACGCTTGAAAGAAACTTCGAATCATATTCATTTCTTTATAACCAGCTTTCTATTCAACAATTTATGCACGACCGCAACATTGAATGGAATTCTGATTATACTCTTAGTAAAAATGATTTGTCTGCACAGGCGTTCATTAATTATTTAAAAGAAATTAATCTTCGTCTTGAGAATTATAATTCCTTATTGAAAGATAAATTATCTGAATTCGATAATGCAGGAAATTAAGATCTCAACATTCGTAATTCATTTCTTTATAACTTCGACAGTTTCATTTGCCCAGTTGTCATGGACTTTCGATGTTGAATCGGGGATTTTTATAAACAGGAACTTCGGCATTTCTGAGCAGGCATGGGGTGGCAACTTAAATGGTAATGTAAAATACAGAATTAAAGCCGACAACAGGCTGGCCCTGTTTAACCTTAGAGCCAAACCGGAATTGTATGATATCGGGGATAAACTGATGTCAGTCAAATTAAAGGCATCTGCAGAATATTATCAGTTTGGTGAAAGTATATCATGGTCGTTAAAAATAAATGGTAATAGATTTAACTATGATTTAAATGAAAGAAATTATCAGAG
>JASFSF010000232.1:0-4787 GCA_050114555.1 Ignavibacteria bacterium | reverse complement strand
ATAGTTACACCAGAATCGTCAGTTGGAATTACACCTTGATCATCCGTTATAAATCTTCCTTTTACAAGAGGTTTAGTTTCAAGAGACTTTTTGAGTTCAGCTGTAATAGGGATTTCAGAATACTTGGAAAGAATATCAATAGCATATTTCCTCACATTCTTATTATCAACATTAGGTTCATCGCGTAAAATATTTATGGCGAGTTCGACATACTTTAATTTTATTTCCCTTTCTTTAATAGTTGATTCGATATTAGAACCAACGATAGTAATAACAGTAGGTATTGCTAGCCAAGATATGATTTGAAAAATAATTAGAAATTTATCCCATCCATCTTTCTTTTTATTATTATCCATTTATAACTCCAATTATCTAATTATAAAATTAACAAAATTTAAATTGATACTAAATCAAGGGCGAAAGGTTGAGGGTAGGTGGAAGCCTGAAGTTATTCAGATCATCCTGTTCAAAGTTGCACAATGTAAGCGGAACGAAGGTGCGGTGCACAAAAGCATAATCGAAGGACGGCTTGTGCCATGCACCTGAGTGTAGCGATGATGAGGTGAATAGTAACTGTGCCGAGTTTACATAAACCAACATTATGTGACTTCGATAGAATGATTATACATGGTAAAGAAGAAATGTTAGTTACATAATGTTTTTTATGTAATACTGGCTGATAATGTAAGGTTTAAGTGAGTTCAACAAATGAAACGTGGGTTTATCAGTTAAAAATTCGATAGAAAAGGACAACTGAATATTTATTACGCAACCATTTTTTCTAATTCATCTGCAATGGCAAGATATTTTTCGTGAACACCTACTCCCGTTTCTTCTTTTTCTATATGATCAAAAGCATCGGAAATCTTTTGATGCTGTTCAACGGGGATAACACGATCTGACAATGGAAACAACACACTATCTTCCTTATTGATATGAGCACGAAGAAGTGCAACATATTCCAGAGCATTTTTAGTTATATCGGCAATTACTGTTTCATCACCTGATTTTAATTTTTCTGCAGCATCTTGCATAGAATGCGTAAAACGACGTCCTTCTTCGTGTTCAAAAAGCATAGCTGCAACCGGGCCACTATCTTCCGGCATTCCATTAGATACCAATGATTTGAAAAGAACACCTTCTTCTTTTTGGTGATGGCAACCATCAGCAAAACCTTTTATGAAATCAGCTGCTTTTAGAAAGAATTCTGCAGGAATTGCCTTGCCTGAATAAAGTTGCTTAGCTGCTTTCTCAAGCGAAACCAGGACACGCTCTATTACACGATGTTCTTCCATCAAAATTTCGGTTGCTTTCATAATAAATCTTCCTTCCCGATCACTGAATAAATTATAGCAATAACAGTACTTTTTTAAGTTATGCAATGAATAAACAGAATGCAATTACATTTAAGCAAAAGTTAAAGGGTAAAACTTTAGACTGAGTTAAGAGAAAAAAGCCCCGCCTATGCTAACAACTATGTTAAGACTTCCACCTTCGCCAGGGCTACAGCGGACAAGTCGTTGGACAGGAAAGCTACGGCAGGCAGGTTTACCTTTTAACGCCAATGATATCTAAAAAAAATAGTTGCGAACGAAATGAGAGAATTCATAATAAGGAGAGAAATAAGGGAGCAATTATTTTTATAAAAATAGCTAAACTCAATAGTTGTTAATCATTTAATAATTGTTGCTTCTGTCAACTAATATTTATAATATTTTTGCAATTGATAGTAATTAATATTAGAGGAGGCAGCTGATGAAAGCATCAACTTATTTAATTCTAATCGCAGCAATTATGTTATCCTGTGATAGCAGCGATAAAAAACCAGATATAACAGTCAAAGAAAAAACAAAGGGAGAAAAAAAGCAGGAAAAGATTGAGAATAAAGAAACTGGTGGATTTATAAAAAAGGGGATTGAAATAAAAGAAATCGAAATACTGGTACCTGAAAATGTTGTCAATCTAACTTCACACTCTAATTTTGCAAATATTGTATTTTTTACGAACTCTAAAGCTCCAATTAAAGATTTAAAAACTATTGGAACAAAGGAAGGGGATATTGGAATAGGATATAGGAAAGATGATGCTATAGAAGGCTTGGTTTTTAGTGGAGTATTTATCGCAACACTTGAACCACACGATGACAGAAATCTATGGGGAGTAACAGGGCTGGAAATTAGCAAGAAAATGTTAAAAGTATTAAAGCACGCAGGCAATAAAGTATATGAGAATAATTCATGGTATAGAAAATTACCTGTTGTGTTCACAAAATATCACTCACTGCCGAACATTAAACCTTTTAAAGAAAATCCTACACTTAAACTGTTAATTACTTATAAAGAATTCGAGGAAGAAATTTTTGAAGAAGGAGATTGTCTGAGAATAAAGTTTGTAGCTGAATAAGCCATCTAGTATTTAGTTAAAAAAATGAATTTATAAAAAAAGCACAAAGCGTTTTTTTGCCGACGACGGCTTGACCCAAAGGAGGTAAAAAACGAGCCCTCCTGCGTTAGATGGATCTAACTCCGGAGGATAAACTTCGCCAGGCAATGAGCAAAGCGAAATTGACGCCAGCCCCGAAGTGGTTGTGCTTGCGCAACTGAGTCGAGAGCGAGTGCGGAGGTTAAATTAAATGCTCTTACTATTTATTGGACGATTAGAATCACCATAAAAGAACTTTTCCCAACGACCACCAATCCAGGTTTTACTATAGCAAAGCTCCATTACTGCACCTAGAGCGCAGATTGCTTTTGTTGGGTGTTCTTTTAACCATTTAAGATAATGATCATATAATTCAATACAACGTTTGTCGAACTTTCGCCAATCGAAAACTCCATACTTTTTAGCTAAATTAAAGCACTGGTATTCTGTAGGGAGCCAGATACAAGTAAACTTATCTATTTCCTGTTTATCAGTTAATAAATGAACTTTATTTTCTATTCGGTTATAAAAGTAGTGCCCAAAAGACGGGTCCCAGGTTTTTTGAACTTCCTGGGCTAATTGACACATATAGACATATATATCTTGCATTTTATCCATACCATACAAACCCACCTTCACGTTGTTACGGCGGGCAGGTGTATGGTAATGTAAATTGAAAGTAAATATTGATATTTTGAATTAACCCCAAATGGATTCATTCTGATACCACAGCAATTGAGAATGCTCTCCTCCGAGATGGTTATTGCGGATGTCAATATTTACAATCTAACAATATTAGAACATAAGCAAGAATGCTTGCGACTAACAAATAATTTTTACAATTTAAAATACATATACATTCTCTGCGACCTTAAAGGGAGAGGATTGTGGAGCGAATTACAGTAAAAACCAGAATATTCTTGCCATTAATTATTCTCCCTTTGGGTGTTTAGAGATACAATATTTTCTAAAATGCTTATGGAGGGCAGAATGTTTAATTTGACAAAACTACTTTCGCACACCGTAATTATTCTATTCTTAGTCTCTTTCTTAACAGATACTAAAAAAATCATAGCACAAACGGATGAAACGACAGTACAAATAACAGGTAAATTTGTAAATGAAAATACAGGTTTACCAGTGCAATTAGACGTTGAACTATGGTGCAAATTGGGAGGTTTGGACCTAACTGAGGAAGAAATAAAAGCATTTGTAAAGGCTGATAATAAATCAGAAACTACAGTTAGTTATGATAGTACAGGTTCATTTATAATTAACATAACAAATGCGATAGAAAGAATGTGTTATTTGGAAGACAGTGAGGGTAAGCTAAGTGATTTCTTTAAAATTATACCTGGTGAGATAATCGATTTAGGAGAAATAAAAGTTAACAGGTAATAGGTTCGTGAATTAGTTAAAACATAAAAGCTGAACAAAACAAAATCATTTAAAATGTGATAAAATAGACGGAATTCTTGAAATGTCGGCTATTTAATTGAACAGATATTTTGCAACAGATACTTGCGAATTGAATTTATTAGTGTAGAAGAAATCCAGGCAGAAGATACTGAAAATAAAGTTAATTATATATCTAAGAAAGTAAGGTATAATGATAAAGTAGCAGTCTTAATGGTTAAAAATGAAATATAAAATTAGATAGACAAAAGGATAATTAGCCATAAAAATTGTTGCGGGCTAATTGGTATTGTTGCACTGGCTAGTGATTAGCCGTAACTCTGTTGGGTATTTTTTAATCTTAATAAAATTAAGATTGATAGTTACAATAAAATAGGAGTATTTGTTATGAAAAGTATAAATCTTTTGTTTTCTATCGCTTTCAACCTAGTACTGCTGGTTATACTGACCAATGAGGTAATAGCCCAGTCAACCGTCAAATGGGGAGATAAACCTGAGACTGTAGTAGAGATTTTTGGTGAACCCGACATAGAAGGGAAGAATAATGCACTCACATATTATTACGGAGATAAGACGGGCTTTGTGGTATTTGGGTTTGACGCTAGCAGTAACGAGCTTAACCAAATAATCGTGGCACCGGAGGGCATTGGTACAGCAGATGCCGCAGCTCTGGGAGGGATGGTAGACCCTGAGAAGCTACCTAACTTAGCAGATGCGGAGGGATTCCTGGGTGAATTTCTAAGATCACGGGAACAGGATGAGCAATAAAGCAGTGGAAATTTTGAAGTAGAGTAGAAACATAAGTGGTAAGGATTGGTTGAATTTTGAGTTATCAAAGCAAGCTCTACTTAAATAGAGAGAAAGCTGTGGTTAAGTGCTGGCGGACTGGGATCAAGACTGAAAGGAATCTTTAACTTTTCTTGATGCAAAAAAAGTTACAAAAAAAACAT
>JASFSF010000231.1:0-4847 GCA_050114555.1 Ignavibacteria bacterium | reverse complement strand
ACCAGGTTGTCCATCACCGTGATTTACGTGTGCTTGTAGTGCTGATTCTGAAATGGAGATTTTATTATAGCCACCCACATCATTTTTATGACAAATTACTACCTTGTTACGTTTTTCCAAGCTGTAATATAGCTCGTCTGGTTGGTCTATTACTGGTTCAGTTATACCACAGCTAGTTAGAATAGTTAATGCAATAATCAGAATAACATATTTCATTTTTTCCTCCCTAATGTGAACTTCAATGTATGATACTAAAATACACCTTGGAAGTGATTTGTCAAACTAACTCTCACTAAATAATATTTTCTATCATTCCCATAGTCTCATAATATTACAATTACCATATCACTAGGCACTTATCCTACATCATGCTAATCCTTCAGACAGCGAATACTAAAACCGCGCTCCACCCATTCACTACTGAAACCAACATCATCGAAATTACCGCCCAGGTACATATCGTCAGCCATACTGCCATCCTCCGTCGAACTCCAAAAATCAGTGTACCAACCTAAACCGTAGAAATCAGTATTAATGTGCTCACGAATGCCTGCTAGCAAAGCAGAAAATCCGCTTGCGTTTGTTCCCGAAACGCTGCCATGGCTTTGCCCTACAGCTAGTAAAGAACTACCGACACTATCTACTGCATCGCTCAATGTTTGAAATTCTGCAACAGTTGGTATATGCCATCCATCCGGGCATATTCCCTGCACACCCGGCGTGGTGCTGTATTGCATTGCTTCATTCCATTGGTATAAACCTCCATATGTTTCACAATTTGCACTACTGTTACCATAACAATACTTCTCTATGACACCATTGTCTTGAGCATCTTGTAAACTGTCTATCATTGTTCCAACATCAAGGTTTTCCTTCAGCCAGCATTGACTCCCTATTTGTACGGTGTTATAGATTTTGCCGGAGTATATTACTGTGGGAGTTCCAGGACATGTTACACCTCCAGATGCTGTCATAAAATCCCATACATTTGACCATTCTGATGTCCCGGGACTATTCGTAGCATTTACTCTCCAGTAATATTTTGTTGAGTCACTCAGCCCATTTATCTGTTGGCTCGTTCCTGTAAGTCCGCTCTGATTATAAACATAGGTTGAAAATGAACTTTCTATCGATACTTGCAATGTATAGCTATCCGCATTGCCAACTGCATACCAGATAAGTGTTGGTGATATCTGTATACCAGTAGCTCCATTCGGTGGGGATGATAATGTTGGCGGTAACGGTTTTGTTCCTGCTTCTGTTTTGAGACACCTAACACTAAAACCGCGATCCACCCATTCAATACTGAAACCAACATCACCGTAAATAGAGCCTAAGTACATATCGCCAGCCTTACTGCCATCCTCCGTCGAACTCCAAAAATCAGTGTAGATACCTACACCAAAGAAACGACCATTTAAAAAAATGTCACGGGTGCCCGATAGCAAAGCAGAAAATCCGCTTGTGTTTGTTCCGTCTGTGAGGCCGCCTTGTCCTATTGATAATAAGGCATTACCATCCCCTCCTACTGCATCGCTCAATGTTTGAAATTCTGCCAAAGTTGGTATATGCCATCCGTCAGGACATATTCCCTGCACACCCGGCGTGGTGCTGTATTGCATTGCTTCATTCCACTGGTATAAACCTCCATATGTAGCGCAATTATTTACATCATTATCGTAACAGTACTTCTCAATGATACTATTGTTTGTTTGGAAATCACTTGAATCATTACTGGGTATCATTGTTCCAACATCAAGATTTTCTTTAAGCCAGCATTGACTCCCTATTTGTACGGTGTTATAAGTTTTACCGGAGTACGACACTGTTGGAGTTTCCTGACAATATCTTTCAATGGTTAAATTACTCAGGTTAAGTTCATTTCCGGTAAGAGCAGGGAGATTTGTAAAGGAAACTCTTCCAATTACTGTATTTTCTGCTACTATACTATCTAGAGTTGTCTCAAGTTCTATTTTAAAGTTGTGGGTTGTTTTATTGTAAAATGTATTAGAAACCTGACCCTGTGATACCAAATGTTGACTTCCATAAATTAACATCATCTTTTTCACGACTGAATATTTATCTCCAATTGTAATTCGTGCAAAATATATCCCATTAGCTGCCCCATTCAATTCTAAATCAATAAAATGAGTACCGGGAGAATAATCTTGCTCAACTTTTTCTAAAACTTTTTCGCCAAGAAGATTAAAAACCGCCACTTTAACTTTTTCACTATTTGGTAAAGTGATTAATATTCTGGTCTTTGGGTTAAAAGGATTTGGGTAGTTATTGGAAATTGAATAGCCTGTTGGAAGTTGATCGTCTTTAATATTGGTGGCCGAGAAATCAAAAGTAAATGATCCGCTGGTGTCTGAAGTTGTAAAATAGTTGCCGTCGGACGTATAAAGTTGCATCGGCACTTGTGCAAGCCCATCTCCGTTTTCATCAACTAATTTACCGGAAACGGTTTGTGCTGAAATAAATACTTGGGGAATCATCATTAAGGATAGGAAGAAGTAAAATACATTTTTCATAATTTCACCTAATTAATTAGTTAATGAGCCTTCAAACTTGTAAAAATATTCTGGTGTTTATTGTAATGGTAAATATTGTGAGAAGCAAATAATTGTTTTACTGATTTACAAATAAATCAATCATAAAGAATATTATATTTTTTCTCCAAATAGTTTCTAATTCCACTACTAATATTAATTTCTTAAACAAATGGTTCACTTTCTGACCCACTTTCTAGTTAAATATTTTGTCTAATTCGATTTCATAATATTCTTATACAAAACATCATCTGAAAGCTTGTCAATCAAGAATTTTACCCACGCAGTACGGTATTTATATTGTTTAAAAGTACTATCATAAATACAATATTTTTCATCAGTTTTTTCAGGTTCATCTGAATAGTGTCCCACTCTGATTTTAAAATACTTAGCACATTTGTTATGATGATAACTAGGATTAAATTTCCAATTAGAAGGTTTTTTATCTTTCAAATTATCATATACCTGCCTTGATACTTCCCCAGCCCTAAGAAATTTGTCAGTTGCTCTTTTGTCCTTAATTAAGACTAATAAATTTTCATAAGATTCATATTCTATCTCATCCTGTGGATCATACTTTATAAATTCAACTGCCAAATCTGAAGATTTAATACGATTCCCAACTTTAGGTATCAGGAATACTCTGAAGGAGTAATGAATGCTTTGCAAAATTTCAGGTTCTAGACTCTTTCTATATCTTTCAATAAACTTTTTAACAGACTTTATAGTTGATATATCATAAGCTTTCTTTGATTTTAATTGTTCGGGCGTATAACTCGTGGAAAATTGTAAAGAATATGCAAGTGAATTATAAAGCTGATATTTGTGACCGAAGTTTTCCGACAGTATTTTCTCGTAATTATAAAGGCAAGCTTGGCATTCACCAAATACTTCGTGATCTAAATCAGGAATTATTCTATGCTCAATTAAATCTCTAAGATGAATTAAAAACTTGAGATTTGCTTCAATTTCCCTTTTCAGAATTCCTTGGTATACATTTATACATTTTTTGAGTTCATAATATTGTCCTTTTTTATTCTTTTTTGATTTGTATTTATACTTGATTGAATCTTTCTCAAAAATCGCATGGAATAATGAAGTCCACGCAACAATCATCATTACTATATAACCTTCAGTTCGATATTCAATTGTAGGTTTATTATAAATCTCAACAGCTAATAGGGTTGATTTTACAGATTTCTCTACAAATTCACTTGAATTTGGAGAAATATAGTTTTTTACATCTTTAAAATTCGGCCAGAGTAGATTTCCATATTGCCTTCTTGATGCAATAATCTGATTAGATAACTGTTTACTAGTAAATTTCGTAAAGGCAACTTGGTTCTTTTTCAACCGTGTGAAGAATTTGCTAAGGATAGGTCTAGTGTTATTCTTTTTACACTCGCTTATATAGGAATGATATTCTTCAAAAAAGGTTTGTATTTGATCGTCTGTTAATAACTTTTTAACACTCATATTATAATTAATAATTGAAATCAGTTCTCTAAATTTGAAACTAATAACAAAAATTACCTCCCAGCATTAATTATAAAATAAATTATCTAATACAATGAGTAATTAGAATTCAAATAACTCCTTAATTTTTTACTTTTTCTTATTTCATTTGCGAATGGATTAGAATTTTGCCAACCCTTTTTACTGTTTTCTCTATAATTCTCTATTCTTCTTATATTAATTTCACAATAAATAGGATCAAGATCCGACGTATAGCACTTCCTTTGGTTCATTTCTGCGGAAAGTAATGTAGTACCAGAATGTGAAAAAAAATCAATTATTAAACTATTTTTCTTACTATTTGCTTTAATAATTCGCTCAATCGCTTTCAAAGGTTTTTGTGCAAAACAACCATTTACATTCTCTTCCATTCGGTAAAAAACCTGTTGTATATCGATCCAAACATTTCCAGCCCTAAGATTATCTGATTTACTTCTCTCAAGGTTTTCAGTTAGCTTACCATCCACACTTTTATAATAACCCTTTAACTTTTTTGGTATATCAGTATACTCACCTTCGACGTTAAATCTGGGTTCACCCTTTGTGTAATAAAGTAATTCTTGTCTGATTGACATCCAATTCTTTTGGGTTCCATATCCCCTTTGATTCTTCATAGTGATAAAGCTTCTGGAATGAAAACCAGACTTTTTCATCATAACAATGAATTCGGGTAATGGTTCATAGTGTTTTTTTTGATCTGCTCCTAACCATACATACAGTGATGAATTTCTACCGAGTGAGTTATAGGAATTTTCAATCCATTTCTCACACCACTCTATA
>JASFSF010000230.1:0-4853 GCA_050114555.1 Ignavibacteria bacterium | reverse complement strand
CATAATAACTATGAGCCTGGTTTCATTTGTGCCACTCCTGCAACCAATTAACAAAACCGCTATAATATTAATATCAACTATTCTATTTTTTATATTTAAAGTTCTCGATATTAATGATCTTGAAGCAATTCCCTGGAATATTGTTTTACTTTTTGCAGGTGCAATGAGCATCGGATTTTGCTTATGGGAAACAGGTGCGGCTAAATGGCTCGCAATAAACTGGCTTGCGATGTTTAATGAAGCCCATTGGTTTGTGTTTATAATGAGTATAGCTATACTTGTATTATTAATGACAAATTTTATAATGAATGTAGCCGCTATTGCAATTACATTGCCGGTAGCACTTGTTATAGCACCATATTTAAATGTTGCACCTGAAGTGGTGTTGTTTACTGCACTCGTTGTTGCAGGTATGCCGTTTCTTTTATTAGTTGGTGCAGCACCAAATGCTATTGCTTATGATTCAAAGCAATTTACATCCGGTGAATTTTTCAAAACTGGTATTCCGGCCAGTGTTATATTATTAATTGTATTGGCATTAACAGTATTGCTACTGTGGCCTATAATGGGAATGCCGGTTACATTAAATTATTGATAGTGTTATAAATTTTAAAGGATATTATGAGATTTTGTACAACTGTCACGTGTATGGATGGAAGAATTCAACTTCCCGTTATAGAGTATTTACAAAAACGATTTAATGTTGAATATGTTGATCTTATAACTGAAGCCGCAATTAATCTTGTACTCTCTAAGCAGGAAGAATCTCAGATAATAGAATCAGTCCTTGATAGAATACGAATCTCGGTAGAAGCTCACAAATCAAATTCACTTGCAGTGGTTGGTCATTACGATTGCGCAAAAAACCCAGCTTCTGAAGAAGTACAGCACAAACATACATTGGATGCAATTAATTTTATAAAAACTAAGTTCGATGACATAGAAATAATAGGTCTATGGGTTGATAAGAACTGGAAGGTTAAAGAACTATAAAATATAGGAATGAAGTAATTTCTTGTTGAGAAAAATTTAAAACAAACAATATATTACAAGCAAAATTTTTTTAATTGACTGTTACGTTGGAATATATCAGGAGTTAAAAGAAATATAGAATAACTTATATTAATTTTTAGGATTCTCATAGCAATGCAAATCATTTGTATCTCCCGACATAGTTATGGTTACGGGAAAGAGTTAGCCGAAGAACTGGCGGCAGCTTTAGGTTATGAGCACATCTCAAGAGAAGAATTAACTGATCTTGCCGCAATGAGGGGAATTCCGGTTGGCAAACTGGAAACTGCGATTCTAAAACAACAGCTTATCAAAGAAGAATATTCCAACGACATCGAGCGATTTAAAGCGCTTATCACATTTGAGATTTGCAAAAGAGCAAAAAAGAATGGGGTCGTTTATCATGGAAGAGTAGGACATCGGGTACTTCAGGGACTTCCCAATGTATTAAAAATAAGAGCCGTAGCTGAGGAAGGGGAACGTATTCTCAGGGTCGTTGAAAGCCTGAAGTTATCAAGAAAGCAAGCACAAGAATATATCAGGCAAGTTGATGAAGACAGGTGCAGATACGCTCACTTTTTTTATAATATTGATTGTAACGATCCCTATCTCTTTGATATTGTTGTTAACTCGTCACACATCAAGTTTGAAAATTCCATTGAATCGCTAGCACAAGTAGCTAAATCTAGCAGCTTTCAGTTCAATCACGCAACAGAACAAATTTTAGACGATCTACTACTGCAAGCACAATGCAGGCTTGCAATAGGTGAAGATGAAAGGACAAGAATTGCAAAGGTAAAAATAAACGTATCGCAAGGGAATGTATCTGTAACATACCTGCCACCTTTCGAAAAACAGGCTGAGTCAATACCATCTGTTCTGGAAAAAATACCGGGTATCAGGTCGCTTGTTTGTACTATGGCAGCAACCACTATTATGTACATACAGGAAAAATTTAATCCTGAAGTTGACTCATTCAAGCATCTCATGGAAATTGCAGGTAAATGGAATTCAGCGGTAGACTTAGTTCGGCTTGATCATAGTGTTCAAGATGAATTAATTAAAGAAGAACAAACTGCCTCACACGCAATAAGTGAAAAAGAAATTGATGGTGGCATTCTTGATGACATTCCGGAGTCCGAAGAAGAAGAGAAAGATATTTTCGGTATGAGGAAGACAAATAATAAATTGATTCAGGTTGGAAGAGCCGGTGCAACTCATTCAGTTTCCGGAGGAATTAAACAGCTATCGGGATTTGTTAGGAATTCTCAGGGATACTGTCTGCTAGTGGTCGGAGATGTATTTCTCTCATCCAGTAGTACTTCGCAAAAGAGATTGAAACGTGAACTAACTAATATTTTATCGGAGCATTCGCGTGTACCTGTTATTAGTTCCGATGATTTGAAAGAAAAATATTTGTTCGGTCCAAAACAACGAATTAAAATGGTTATTTATGCCTTGTTAACCGCTCTAATTTACTTTTTGATTTTTTCAAATCAGGAATTCATTCTTCAGTTCGTATCTACTCCCGGAACTATGTCAAAAATTTTAGCAGTTGCTGCAATTATACTATTTGTACCGGTTGCAGCTTATGTAATAAGTGGATTTTCAAGTAACATAATGAAACTGGTTAAACTTGAATAATTATGTTCAGTTTTTAATTAATATTTTTTTGTGAAGGTAAATAAAAAATGGGCTTTGAATTTTTCGTCGATTTAACATGGCCAATGGCATTACAGGTAATAATGCTTGGTTTCATTGGCGGAGTTTTGAGTGGATTTATTGGTTCAGGCGGAGCATTTTTTATGACACCCGGAATGATGAATCTAGGTGTATTGGGACCTGTTGCTGTTGCAAGTAATATAACACATAAATTCGGTAAAGCAATGGTTGGTTCTAAAAGACACGGTGAATTGGGTAATGTAGACAAAAAACTATCTATCTTCATGCTTATAACAGCCGCTATTGGAATTCGTATTGCAGTTTCAGTAATGAAGATGATGTTTGGGGATTCAGATGGTCATGGTGCGGGAAAAAGTGCAGGTGCAGATTTATATATTAGCATCGTTTTCGTAACTATTCTGTTGATAGTATCTCTTTCAATGCTTCGTGATATTAATAAATCACGTAAGGCACAGGAAAAAGGTCCGTCCAGGAAGATAGTTGAGTTTCTTAATAAGTTTAAACTTCATCCAATCATATATTTTCCTGTTGCAGATATATATGTTTCATTATGGGTAATACTGATTTGTGGATTGGCATGCGGATATCTGGCCGGAACTATTGGTGTTGGCGGATTCATAGGGGTTCCCGCAATGATATACGTATTTGGTGCATCATCAACCGTTGCTGCAGGAAGTGAACTATACTTAGCGATGTTTATGGGGGCATTCGGTGCGGTAAACTACGCTTTCGAAGGCCTGGTTGATATCAGGCTAACTCTTCTGCTTTTTGCCGGTTCATTGTTCGGAATTTTTATTGGTGCTTACGGTACAAAAGTAGTTAAGGAGGTAGCAATCCGTTTAGTTACCGCTGTAATTATTTTACTTTGTGTTATCAGCAGGCTTATAGCGATTCCATCATATCTCCAGCAATTAGGTTATATCGATATGGATCCTGCTTACAACGATTATTTTAATACAGGAAGTAAGGTTCTGTTATATGCAAGCGGAATATCAGGAGTAATTTTAATACTCTATTTTGTGTTTAAGGGATATTTTCAGAGGAGAAAAATTGAAGCCAGCTTTTCTGCAGAATATCCATTAACTGTAGCGGAAAAGGTAAAAGAGAAAATCACTTAAACGGGAATCTCTTAATTATATATTCAAGGGAAAATTTTTATGGAAAATAAACTAAATATACTAATTATTGATGATGAAAATATTGTTGGTAAACGACTCAAACCTGCGTTAGAAAAAAAGGGGGATTCGGTTGAATGTTTTGTTGACAGCAGGAAGGCACTGGAAAGATTTGATGAGAAAAAATTTGATATTGTTGTTACAGATATAAGAATGGATGATATTGATGGACTTGAAGTACTGGAACATGTTACATCACGTTCAAAACACACCAAAGTAATTATGATTACCGGCTACGCAACGGTTGAAGTAGCAAGACAGGCAATGGCTAAAGGTGCTTTCGATTTTATAGCAAAGCCATTTAAGCCAAACGATCTTCGGGCAATTATAGAGAAGGCTTCAAAAGAGTTACGTTCTGAAGTATCGGATTAGTTTTAAATAATTTTTTGAGCAAAGTGAAAAATAAAATGCTCAAGTCGAAAAAAAAATATTCTTCTGTTGGGGAAGATGAAAATGAACTAACTTCGGAAAAAGAGGGGAATATACTTCGACCATCTATAAGCATTAGAACCAGGTTAATTGTTGCTTTCCTATTAATCTTTGCACTTTGTGCTACCATAGCACTATGGTCTATTTTTACAATTGCAGAGGTTATGGATAAAATTCATTTTCTAGAAACTTCTGATAATTATAAAGCAGAAATCCAGGAAGCAAGACGCTATGAGAAAAATTTTCTCCTGTACGGTACTAACCTGGATGATGCTAAAATACATGTTAAGAATGCTGAAAGAATATTAAAAGATAATTCTGAAACAATAGAAAAAATTCTCGGTCAGGATGATTTTAACAATATGAATGAACATCTAAAAGATTATGATCAGTTACTAACGAAACTTGGAAATGTAATAGATGAGGAAGAGAAGAAGACTATAGAGAGTGCACTTCGTGATCATGGGGCTGAGATGGTTGAAAGGGCTCTCGATTTTGAACGAATCGAAAGAGATTCAGTTGAAGAAATGCTGGCATTAGCAAGAAGAATCCCGT
>JASFSF010000229.1:0-4896 GCA_050114555.1 Ignavibacteria bacterium | reverse complement strand
CTACAGTTACAATTACTTCCGAAAACAGTTCCGATGCTCTTCTTATTACATCGATATGTCCGTTTGTTAATGGGTCAAATGTACCGGGATAGATTACTTTACGCATATCTTAAGAGGATCTTTTATTATTAAATGAAACGTAGATGAATTTATTTTTGAACAAAAAATCTTCTAATCAAATGAAATATAATTATTCCATAATTGGATTAAAACCTGTAAAAGGATATGTCAATTATTAATCAGCAAGTTGAACTTTATATAAACAAGCATCTCCGATAATTTTGAACGGTTCAGATTTCAAATTAGTTATATCTTTATCCTTAGTCTGAATTGATCGTTCTATAATCATAAGAGATTCCGTATGCAGATATCCGTTATTGATTAAATTATTAACAACCTCGTAGATATCATCTTTAAAAAACGGAGGATCAGCGAGAATTAAATCGTACGCAGTAGTTGCAGGAACGCTTGCGAACTTTAATGCCGGCATTTTCGTTATTGTACATTTCTCTTTACCATCCAACGATTTAATATTTTCAATAAGATTTTTATAAATACGATAATCCTTTTCTACAAATTGAACCTCCGACGCACCCCTGCTGTAGCATTCCAGGCCGAGCGAACCTGAGCCGGAATAAATATCAAGCACCCTTATACCATTTAAATCAATACTGTTTGAGATTAGATTAAAAAGCGTTTCCCTAACCCGGTCTGTCATTGGTCTGATTAATTCGGATTTGGGGACGTTGATTAACCGGCCTTTAAATTCACCGGAGATTATTCTCATTTTCATAAAGATTAAATATAGCGATTATCGACCGCGTAGGTTACGCCATTCTGAAAGCAATTCCTGCAGCGGAGGAGAATGAGTTGAACTTATCCTTGAAATATTCGCTCTCACTTACTCGTTTAGTTGTGGTTAGCTTGTCGAACGGATTAAATAGTATAAATGCAATTCCAATTTTTGAAGATAAAAATTTTGCCAATTCTTCCGTTACTCCTTCTCCGGTTATATAAGCTGCCTGAATTAATCCCTTCATTATTATTTTCGATTTTGACGGTGCAAGTTCATGTTCAATTATCTGACGCAAATCGTTAAAACTATCCAGCTTATGCAGCTTCTGTGAGATAGTTTTTCCATCGAGGGACAAAATTAGTGAAATATAATTTTTAGAGACGAGTACACTTAATCGTAATCCTTCACCAATGAATGAATCACTTAGTACGAGTGCTCGTTCGGAAGAAAGGTGTGCATTATCGATGTGGCCAAGATTCATGTTATTTTGAGTACAAAACTTTTGAAATATCTTCAGATTTTTTCTCTCGATACCGTAGACTAAGGCCGTATGTTTAGTAAATACCATATTTCTGTCTATCTCAACGTACTGCAAGATGAGTTCGTCGGGATTTAAGAACGGATATAGAACAGAAAATTCCCATTTAAATTCTTCCATCAAATCCTGGTGCAGTAATGTATTATCATAGTGCAGCTGTGCTACATAGAATATGTCCAGAGGAAGTGAGAAAGAGAGTGTAGTTGATTTTAAAGGTTTGTAAAGTTTGATTAGATCAAATGCATATTGAAGCTTCGTTAAGATTTTTGTCTCATCATCTTTTTTGAAGTCTATTGGTTCCTGAAAGCTTACCTCGATTATGTTTTCAAGACGCACTTCATCAGGTGAGCCTAATACTTCAACGAGTTGTAGTTTTGATGTTGAAACATTTAACCCGGCATGAATATAAAATCCAGCCATAGTTAATCATCACTCCCAGGAAGCAGTATTCTTAAGAGCATCCGTTTCAAGACTTCCGATAGTACCGTAACCATCAGGATCTTCAAGATAATAACGGGTTCCAATTGTAATTGATGTATCAACCCTTGTGATTCTTCCTCTTCTGTTGATAATTGTATCAATTACAATCGATGTATCAATTTGCAGAATATAGAGAGAATTAGTTTTTGGAGTGTACTTCAGGCTTTCCGGAGTAAATTCGCCATGTGATAACGGATTAAACGGGTTGGCAAACTTCATCATTAATGAGTCAAATGTATTAATTACGCTATCAACAAACGGGTCATATTTTATGAATGAAATTAACTCATCAATGCTTCCGGAATAACTACCATTCTTTCTTTCCCAAAGGATTTCAGCTTCCTTAATATTGTCCATTCTTAACCGGGATTCAGTCCGATTATACTTTTCCGATTCTACATATTCGTGTGGGTCGATTATTGCAATTTTAATCAATAAGATCGTTAAAATAGCAATTACTAAATATAACCCAGCATGAACATACCAAGGATCAGATTTACTGCTCATTTTTCCTCCGGAATAATAAAAATTTCAGAATGATTATTTAATATATAAAAACTTTTCAATTTTTTTAAACTTGATATTACCAATCCCCTTAACATCCATAAGTTCTTCTAATTTCATAAATTTGCCCCGCTTTTCCCTCAACTCCAGTATTTTACGGGCAGTCGAGGGACCGATCCCGGGCAGACTTATTAGCAATTTCTCATCAGCTGAATTTATATCTATACTCTTTTCTCCCGGTAGGGTAGAGCTTTCGTTTTTATTAAATTCAACTGAACTAAATTCCAAAAGTTCCTGTTTAGAGTCAATAGTATTATTTGCTGTTGAATCTGTTTCGGGTTGATGATTTTTGTAATAATTGAAGAGACTATCCTGTACCGAGTAATCGAAATGTTTGTATTCAGGGATATTCGAATCCCGATAGAACTTGATGACCAATCCGAAAATAAATCCCACTACAATAAAGAGGATTACCTGCACTTCTGTCTGCGTGAATCCGATTTTCTTTGAAAGTTTATCGAACATAAACACCCCAATTAATATTTAAAAACACCCTAACGACTAAATCGTTTAAAAAAGTTTCGTGCTTCCGATTTTGAAGATTCTTTGATATTCGGCATTTCGGATAACTTTTCCAATAATTCCTTTTCAGATGAATTGAGCTTTTGCGGTATTGCAACATTAACTTTTACAATCTGATCACCAATTCCATGTGAGTTTAAATGCTTAATTCCTTTTCCCCTCATCTTTAACAATTTGCCGGGTTGAGTGCCCGGATTAATTTTTAACATTGCTTTGCTGTTAATCGTCGGAACTTCTATCTCGGTACCAAGAACAGCTTCGGGGTATGTTATAAAGAGATTATAGATAATATCACTTTCATCTCTTATAAAATGTTTATGGGGAATTTCTTCAAACACAACTATTATTGAACCTGGCTGCCCCCCGCGTTTTCCTGAATTTCCCTGTCCCCTCAAAGTCATATAACTTCCTTCGTGAACTCCGGCAGGAACATCAATTTCGATTAAATCATCTGACTGGTATCTGCCGTCTCCCATACATTTTCTACAAGGTGTGTCGATGACACTTCCTTCTCCGTTACAATTATTACAGGTAGCAATGTTTACGAACTGACCAAAAACCGATCTTGAGATTGATTTAACTTCACCGGAACCGTTACAGACTGAACAAGTTTTTCTCGATGAACCGCCTTCTGCACCCGATCCGTTGCAGGAATCGCAAGTAACCTGTTTCTTGATTTTGATTTTTTTCTTTGTACCTGAAGCAATCTCCTCGAGAGTTAATTTCAGATTAACTCTCAGGTCGGAACCAGGTGTACCCTGAGCTCTCCGTCGACCTCTTTGTGAACCTCCGCTAAAGAAATCATCAAATATTGAAGAGCCGCTAAAGATATCCGAAAAATGTGAGAATATATCATTTATATCTGTAAATCCTGCTGAACCGAAAGCACTTCCTCTAACTCCCTCATGTCCAAAACGGTCATACCTGGCTTTCTTATCGTCATGGCTTAAAATTTCGTATGCTTCCGCAGCTTCTTTAAACTTCTCTTCAGCTTCAGGGTCGCCCGGATTTCTGTCGGGATGATATTGCATCGCAAGCTTGCGATAAGCTTTTTTCAATTCATCTTTGGATGCATTTCTGTCAACCCCAAGGACATTGTAGTAGTCTCTTTTACTCATTATCTATTCAATCTCTTTCATCATCTGTTTTCCGGATAGGTTATTCATTCTCCGTGCTGCTCTTTTCTGTACTTACAATTACTTTGGCATGTCTGATAACTTTGTCCTTATAAGTATAACCATTTTCAATTTCTTCAAGTACTGTGTGCGGTTCAACAGAATCATCCTCACGCTGCATCAACGCTTCATGAAAATCGACATTAAAAGGTTCTCCGGTCGATTCAATTTTCTTAACACCCTGTTCATCGAGTACTTTCATAAATTTATCATAGATCAGGTGCAATCCTTTTTTAATGGCATCTAATTCCTGTGCATCGTCAATATGATCGAGTGATCTTTCAAAATCGTCAATCACGGGGAGTAACTTTTGAATAAATGATTCAGCAGCGTAAGTGAGCAGACTCAGCTGATCATTTTCGGTTCTTCTTTTATAATTTTCAAATTCTGCAGCTTTTCTCAGAAGTTTATCATTTAACTGTGCTATTTCATTTTCCAGCAGAGTTATTTTTCCTTCTTCACTTATTTCTTCCTGTACATCAACATTTTCGTTATTTTCCGATTCAATTTCTTCTTCATTCTTTTTCTCATCGGTAATCTCAACTTCTTTAGTATTTTTTCCTTTCTTCTTCTTGTCTTTACTCATATAAGATATTCTCCTATTATTTAACCGGATTTCTTAAAAATTCTGATAATACTTTTGCGATATAATCAACTATTGATACTACTTTAGAATATTCCATCCTTTTAGGACCTACAATTCCAAGTGTACCAACAGTATCGCCTGATTCATACTCTTTAATGATTATACTATAATCTTTCAAAATTTCTTCTTCGTTTTCACTACCTATTGATATAAAAACGTTTTCACCTTTTATTTC
>JASFSF010000228.1:0-4899 GCA_050114555.1 Ignavibacteria bacterium | reverse complement strand
AAGTGAACATATTGATTTCCCTCCTTTTTATTGATTCCCTGAAAAATATTGAGGAAGTTTGTAGTATGGCAATATGTGGTAAGCCAAGATCGTGAATTTGTATGTAATTCTAAAATAGAATAGTTAGTTGGTTTTTTATTCGTCTAATGGCATATGAAAAATATTAAAAAAATAAGAGAAGTCTTGCTAGATAAATTGTCTGTTGTTCAGCTTTTCACTTCTTTAAATAGCACACCATCTGAAAACATAAACGATCCTTTTGTTAATTGACTTTTTACTGAATATCAAATGAATCTGACAGAAAAGAATGATGATGAATTAAATCGATTATATATGCATATTGAAAAAAGTCTGGACATGATATTAAAGAGTTATAAGAAATCCTTTAAGCTCAAAAAAAGTTATACGGATATTGCAAAAGAATTTAAATCTCTGTATACCAACGAAGAAGAATTATTTTCTAACGGAATAGCCTTGGGAGAATTGGATAAGTGGTTTGATACCAAGGCATTAAAATTTCCCAACCACTTACCATTTCATACAAAAATTGGTTTAGGTCACCATGCTGGCCATGCAAATATTGAAGAAGAATATTTATTAAGAGACGCTTTTTATTCTTTTTTAAAAGCAAAAGAATCAGATGAAATATTAACTAAGTTTGGTAAAGATATCATTAAGGAACATAAAGAAGGAAGAATGAATGAAAAAGCATATTGGGAGCTAACTCAATTCAAATATTGCTTAATTACCTATGCACGCCTTTCGGTTGTTTCGTTTTACTCTTTTCTAGAAGCTTTTGTAAATTCTATAGGTTATGACTATCACTATAAAAATTATAATATACTTGATGATAAAGAAAGAGAAATACTATTAGGCAAATCTAATAGCAGATATTTATCACTTGAAGCAAAACTTGAGAAATACCCGACATTGATTAGAAAGGATAAGAAACAGTGTATATTTTTAGCAGATAAATCAAAACGTATTGAAACATATCTGTCCTTCTTCAACTACTATAAATTCTTGCGTGATGCTTCAATACATTATTCTCCATTTAAAGAACCAATTACAATGAGAACTGTAAACTGGATAGAGAGAGCAGAAAGATGTAGTGCAATAAGTATTGAAGTAGCTAAAGAATTTTGGAGTTTTTGTTATCCTAATACTGTTGGCCCAGCTTATCTTCAAAACTTAGAATATGATAAGCAAATGGAAATTGCTACGGAAAGAATTAAAATAGAAAATGAACTAAAAAAGAAGTATAAAAAGTAAGTATCAATAAATCTGTCAAAGTGCTTTCAATATAAAATCCCAGCGAACCGGGATTAAATAAAGGTTAACTCAATTATTCAAGTGCTAAAACTTCTTAACCACCCGCAACCAACCTCCATACTTGCGTAACAAAGAAACAAATTACTATTCCCATAACAACAGGAAGGAATGTTGATATCAACGTCCACTTGGCACTTTTTGTCTCTTTGTAAATGGTATAGATTGTTGTTGAGCAAGGATTATGCAGCAGGCTGAACAACATTAAGTTTATCCCCGTGAGCAATGTCCATCCTCCTGTCCTTAAAATTTCTTCCGTTGCTGTAACAGAATCAAGTTCGAACATTACCCCATCTCCGCTTCCAACTCCCGTTATGCCTGCAACCAAAACTGTTAGCATAAGTATAGTTGGAATAACGATTTCATTTGCCGGTATAGCAATTACATAAGCAAGCAGTATAACACCATTTAAACCTATCACCAGGGCAAGTGGATCAAACCAATTTATAAAATGTGATGCAAGGCTGGCATCACCAATTTGTATATTTGAGATAAGCCATATAACAAGACCGGCCGGAATTGCAAAAACTATTGCTCTCCATAAAACAATAAGCGTTCTGTCTATTAACGATGTATATAATGTTCTTAATATTCGCGGTGGTCTGTATGGTGGAAGCTCCAGACTGAAAGCAGATGCTTCGCCTCGCAAAACAGTTCTGGATAATCCCCAGGAAACAATCAGACTAAAAACGATTCCCAGCACAGCAATTCCAACAACCGCACCTGCTGAAACCAATCCTGCCAGATGTGCCGGGGCTATACCTCCAATAAAAATTGTTGCAATAAGAATTTGTGTCGGCCATCTTCCGTTGCAAAGTGAAAAATTATTTGTAATAATCGCTATCAGTCTTTCGCGAGGACTATCAATAACACGTGCTGCCACAACTCCGGCAGCATTACATCCAAATCCCATTGCCATGGTTAACGATTGTTTTCCATGCGCACCTGCTCTTTTGTAAAGATTATCCATGTTAAACGCCACTCTTGGCAGATAACCAAAATCTTCCAGAAGTGTGAATAAAGGAAAGAAGATTGCCATGGGCGGCAGCATAACGCTTATTACCCAAGCCATCGCAAGGTAGGCACCATCGACCAGCACGCCTGTTAACCACCACGGAAATCCGAGTGATGTGGTTAATTCCTTCAATGCAGGGTGAAAGTTGTCAATCAATAAAGAAGCTAACATTCCTGAAGGAACATTTGCTCCTTCAATTGTCAGCCAGAAAATAACAGCGAGCACCAGAAACATTACGGGAAATCCAAATACCGGGCTGGTTACTATTTTATCAAGTGTGCGATCGAGAGTAAAAGCAGGTTTGCCCGCAGTTGTTTTAACCGATCTTTTTGTTAACTCAGCTGCATTGGCATAAATCGATTCCATCAGCTTATCATGAAAATTCTCTCCCGCTTCCCATCTTAAATTATTTACTAAAGTAATAATAGATTTACTTTTATTTATAGTCGTTGTAGTCATAAAACTTCACCAGCTTCAATCTGATTTCTGCTTTCATCTACTGAAGTGTTTACAAGATTTCCAATCTCACCGTTTTTCATTGCTTCAATAATTGTCTGATCTCCTTCAAGTAATCTTAGCGCAACCCATCTCACATTCGGAAGGTTTGGAATTTCATTCTGAATTTCCTTAGAAAGAGTTTCAATTGCATCATTTAATCCCTTTGATTGGTTTTTTAATCTATACGGTTTACACACAAATTTTCCGGAAGCGACATCATTAATCGCTTCTAATAATTCGTTCATTCCAACAGATTGACGAGCCTCGGTTGGGATAACCGGAATTCCAAGATCTTTTGATAACTGCCTGTCATCAACTTCTATTTTATTCCTTCTTGCTTCATCAATAAGATTAAGACACAACACAGCTCTATCAGTAATCTCAAGTATTTGAAGCACGAGATTTAAATTGCGTTCAAGCCTGGTTGCATCAACAACAATTACAGTTACATCAGGTTGTCCGAATAAAATAAAATCTCTTGCAACTTCTTCATCGGTACTCGTTGATAACAATGAGTATGTGCCCGGTAAATCCACAAGCTTAAATTTCGAATCTTTATACTCAAATCCACCTTCAGCACGCGATACAGTTTTTCCCGGCCAGTTTCCCGTATGCTGCTTTAACCCGGTAAGATTGTTAAATACTGTACTTTTCCCTGTGTTTGGATTTCCTGCAAGAGCAACTACATAATTAAAATTGCTCATGTTGATGCCAAGTTTTTTTAAGTTGCCAACATTATGAACAGGACAGTCCGCACAATTATTTTGATCTAATACACTCATATTAATTTCTAATTATTCAAAAATATTTTATCAGCCTGGTTTTTTCTTAAGGCTATTGAGGTTCCCCTTATTCTATATGCAACAGGATCGCTACCAATACTTTTCATTTCCACTTCTATCTCAGTGCCGGGAACAACGCCCAAATCCATTAATCTTCTCCTTTGTTGTCCCCTGCATCTTTTTGAAATTGCCAGAACCGTTCCCTTTTCACCAACCTTCAGCAAGGAAAGAGTTTTCATCTTACCTTTTATTTTTTCCTCCTCTTTGATTGGTGCAACCGTTATGTTCTTTGCAAACAATGGGGCGAGTACCACCTCTTCACCGTTAGCAAGAAACTTTATCCGCTCTCTTGTTATTTCTAACATTTGCACTTGCTTACCTGGGTATAATCCTTCTGCAACAAGTTGTGCATAGATAGCTTGTGGTTCATCTTCAATATGAATAATGTGAGCATATTCACCGGGCTGGAGCGAATTCAAATCCTTCCTTTCATATTCTCTCATTTTACCGTCTGCAGTTGGAATCGGATCGCCATGCGGATCTATAACAGGATTACCGATCTGAGCAGCAAGTGCATTCGCCTGGGCAGGATCCATATTATGCTCAATTTCTTCAGCAGCCAGGTGCCACTCTTCTTCTTTAATCCCTGTTTCATCGGCAAGATATCTTTCCCACAACCTGTGCACACGAATTATTCTTAGTGCATATTGTCTGCCTTCATTTGTAATCTTTATTTCATCTGCTTTGCGGTCAACCAATTCAAGCGTTTCCATCTCCGAAACTAATTTTGCTGCTTCATCGGTGGAAATCGAAAGCGTTCCTGCAATACTGTTCAATGTACAACTAAGTCTTTCATATTCGGAGTGGTAGAGATGCTTTAATGTATCTTCAATATGAATCCTGAGTTGTTCTTCCTTGCTTTTCTTTTTACTGCTGAAAAATCCCTTTCCCGGCCAGAAGAGAAAGATCAATAGTAAAATGAAGAAAATTCCAATTATAAGCGTTAATAATGGTTCAGTCATTATCGGCTCAGTTATTATCAGTTATCTGAACAACAAATATATTTGATGCAATAGTGTTACTAATATTTATCTCACTTTCGTTAAACTTTATCAGCATCGATTTGTCAAAATCAAAGACATCTTTAACTGTTATTTCTGTTTTCAGAGTTAATCCAATATCCGATAAATATATCAGGAACTTATTATCAAAATCATTTACCCTTACTATCCTGGCTCTCTTTCCAACAGGAACATTGCTAAGTGGTATCGAGTT
>JASFSF010000227.1:0-4904 GCA_050114555.1 Ignavibacteria bacterium | reverse complement strand
TTTCAATTCAGTTAGTTCTTTTCTGAGCAATTTGAGTCTCGTTGCCATCTCTTCATTTTGAATAAAGTTAGAGTTTAAAATGTAAATATTTAATCTAATAGTTGCTAAAACAATCGATCCGGATTTTCCTTAGTTACCTACGTAACACTTATTGACAATTTCAGGCATACCTATTATATTAGCACTCGCTTTTTGAGAGTGCTAACAATTAAATCATAACTATAAATAAAATCAGGAGTTAGACTAATGAGTAAGCTTAAAATTAAACCTTTAAGTGACAGAATTGTTGTACAACCGGCGGAAGCTGAGGAAACCACAAAAGGTGGAATCATTCTTCCCGATACAGCAAAAGAAAAACCGGTTGAGGGTACAGTAGTAGCGGTCGGACCAGGTAAAAAATCCGACGATGGTAAGCTAGTTGAGATGGAAGTAAAAGTGGGCGATAAGGTACTATATGGTAAGTATAGTGGTACTGAAATCACTATTGAAGGTGAAGAATACTTAATAATGAGGGAAAGCGACATTTTTGCGATTGTATAAAAATTTAATAATAAAAAAATAAGGAAATACTATGGCTAAATTAATTGAATATAACAGCGAAGCACGCACAGGATTAAAAGCCGGTGTTGATAAACTTGCCGATGCTGTTAAAGTAACTCTCGGACCAAAAGGCAGAAACGTAGTTCTTGAAAAGAAATTTGGTGCTCCAACAGTAACTAAAGACGGAGTAACAGTTGCTAAAGAAATAGAACTTGACGATGCAACAGAGAACATGGGTGCACAGATGGTTCGCGAGGTAGCCTCAAAAACAAGTGATGTAGCAGGTGACGGTACAACAACCGCTACTGTTCTTGCTCAGGCAATTTACAGAGAAGGATTAAAAAATGTTACTGCCGGTGCTAATCCGATGGACTTGAAAAGAGGCATCGATCAGGCAACTGCCGAGGTAGTAAAATATTTAACCGAGGTAAGCAAGGACGTTGAAGGAAGAAGTGATATAGCACAAGTTGGTGCGATATCTGCAAATAATGATCCTGCAATTGGGGATCTGATTGCCGATGCTATGGACAAAGTCGGAAAAGATGGTGTTATCACAGTTGAAGAAGCAAAGGGTACCGAAACTGCGCTTGAGGTAGTCGAAGGTATGCAATTCGACCGTGGCTACCTGTCACCATACTTTGTTACAGATACAGAATCGATGGAAGCAGTTCTTGAGGATCCGATGATCCTTATCCACGATAAGAAAATTTCTGCAATGAAAGACTTATTGCCAATCCTGGAAAAAGTTGCTCAGCAAGGTAAACCAATGTTAATCATTGCTGAAGATCTTGAAGGTGAAGCCTTAGCAACACTGGTTGTTAACAAGATACGCGGAACCCTGAAGGTTGCTGCAGTTAAAGCTCCCGGTTTTGGTGATAGAAGAAAAGCAATGCTTGAAGATATTGCAGTACTTACTGCAGGCACGGTTATTTCAGAAGAACGCGGCTTTAAACTCGAGAATGCAACAGTCTCTTATCTTGGAACTGCTAAAAAAGTTGTTATCGATAAAGATAATACAACAATAGTTGAAGGCGCCGGGAAGACTGATGACATTAAGAAGAGGATTAATGAAATCAAAGCCCAGATTGAAAAAACTACATCTGATTACGACAAAGAAAAACTGCAGGAAAGATTAGCAAAACTTTCCGGTGGTGTTGCTGTACTTCAGATAGGTGCTTCAACTGAAGTTGAGATGAAAGAAAAGAAAGCAAGAGTTGAAGATGCTTTACATGCAACCAGGGCTGCAGTTGAAGAAGGAGTTGTTGCCGGAGGTGGAGTTACTCTTATAAGAGCAATAAAAAAACTGGAAAAACTGGAAGGTGCTAATCTTGATCAAACTACAGGAATAAAAATAGTACAGAAAGCACTTGAAGAACCTTTACGACAAATTGTTAACAACGCCGGTTTGGAAGGATCAGTTGTTTTACAAAAAGTACTTGAAGGTAAAGATGACTTTGGATTCAATGCTGCAACTGAAAAGTATGAAAATCTGATTAAATCAGGTGTTATTGATCCCACAAAGGTTACCAGAACAGCATTAGAAAATGCAGCTTCAGTTTCTTCACTTCTTATTACCACAGAAGCAGTGGTATATGAGAAGAAAGAGAAAGAGCCACCAATGCCACCAATGCCCGGCGGAGGTATGGGTGATATGGGCGGCATGTACTAATAAGTTCCTCCCAATTATAAAAGGCGAGTATAGCTCGCCTTTTTATTTTTAAAGCTTCTGATTTAAAATGTACTAAAGGAATATGCGACCAAACTATAGATTTGTAATCTATTTAAGTAATATCCAGGGAATGTGTGTTAGCAGAAAATATTTCTACCAGTTGGTTATCTTCAACAATTACCGCCGAAAGTTTGTTACCGGAGTAGGCTGATGTATCGATGTATAATGTATTACTGACTTTATTCATTGTTACTTCCGGAAACATAGTATGACCAACTATTTGAAGTTTTCCAATATTCATCAACTCGTCCCTTGTCCATATTACTCCATGTTGACTCGTTAATTCGTTCTTAAGAAAGACTTCAAGTTCATCCAGTTTATCCAGTATGCCATTCTTAAATTTTTTTCGATAATAACCGGATATTCCAGCATGAGAGATAAAACAATCTTCAAGATTCATAAATAGCGGCGCTTTTGTAATATATGCGAAATGTTCCCTCATTCTTGTTCTGTTGTGATTGTAAGATTGCAGTGTGGCTTCCGAACCGTTGTACACCCAGGGCTTACCGATTGGATGACCCTGATGTGTAATATAATAGTAAAACATAAGATCATGGTTACCGGAAGTAAATTTGATATTATTCTTTTTGAAAAACTCGACAACCTCATAGCTGAAGTTTCCACGATCCACCAAATCACCAACAGAGTAAATTTCGATTTCGGGATATACTGTTTTTATATCTTCATATAATTGAAGCAGTGTATTGTAACAGCCGTGAATGTCCCCAATTACCGCGATCATAGTATCTTCTTAGATTTTATATGTTTCTTTCGCATAAGCAGTTAATTCATCACTAAATTTTGGATGTGAAATCCTGATTAATTCTCTTGCCCTTTCCTGTATACTTTTTCCAAATAAATGTGCAACACCATATTCCGTTACAACAAAATGAACATCACCACGTGAAGTTACAACTCCTGCACCACTTCTCAATTTTGGAACGATTCGCGATATTTTCCCATCCTTTGTAATAGAAGGTAAAGCGATTATCCCCTTACCCCCATCTGAATGTGATGCGCCGCGAATAAAATCAACCTGTCCGCCGATACCACTGTAAAATCGTGTACCTATCGAATCTGAACAAACCTGCCCAGTTAAATCAACTTCAATTGCTGAATTTATTGCTATCATCTTGTCATTTTTTGCAATAACAAACGGATCGTTTACATATTCCTGCGGATGAAATTCAATAATTGGATTATTATCAATAAAATCATAAACCTTTTTGGTCCCAAGCACGAAACCGGCAATAATTTTTCCGGGGTGAAGTGTTTTCTTCTCCCCATTTATTATGCCCCTCTCCACCAGATCTATAATTCCATCCGAAAACATCTCAGTATGAATGCCCAGATCTTTTTTCTCACCAAGATAACTCATCACGGCATCCGGTATTGCTCCAATACCCATCTGTAATGTTGAACCATCTTCTATTAACTCTGAAATATTCCTGCCTATTTTATCATATATATCGAGCAATTCTTTACTTGCATTCGGATCAATCTGCGGTAATTCTACTATTGGTTCATTGTGTTCAACTATATAATCGATTTTATTTATGTGGATAAAACTGTCGCCGAGTGTTCTGGGCATTTCACTATTTATTTGCGCAATAATAATTTCAGCTTTTTCAGCAGCCGATTTTATTATACCAACATCAACACCATAACTACAGAAGCCATGCTCATCCGGGGGAGATAAGTGAATTAACGCAACATCGGTTTTTATAATTCCATGTTTAAATAAGAACGGTACCTCAGATAAAAATATCGGGATGAATTCTGCACGGCCTTCATTTACTGCATCTCTCGTGTTTCTTCCGATAAAAAATGCTTTGTGCTGAAAATGTTTTTCCATTCCCGGTTTTGTATAAGGAAGTTCACCAACGATAAGTATATGATAAAGACTTACGTTTTCAAGTTCATCTTTTCTTTCAACCATCGTACGAATCAGTTCAATAGGTGCACCACAACCTGGTTGAATTACAATATTATCGCCTGATTTTATATGCTTTACGGCTTCTGCAGCCGATACTACTTTATTATTATATATATTTAAAATATTTGTTGGAAGTGATTTCACATTTGGCTCATCATATGTATTCATCATTCTTTATATCCTGTAAACAGAAAATTTAATCTAAGAATAGTATGTAAATATTAGTTTGTCGGAAAGATTCTAAAAGGTCTGTAATCTAAACCGAATGTTTCCGCAAATGCCTGGTTACAGCAAACACCTTTATGAATACATACACCCTTAGATAAACCTTCATCTCCCATTAATGCATTTGATAAACCGTTTTCGGCTATGTTCATTATATATCTTATCGATGCATTTGTTAATCCATAAGTAGCTGTTCGTGCTACAATGGCCGGCATGTTAGGTACACAATAATGTATAACACTATGAACAGTATAAACCGGATCGGAAATTGTTGTGACTCTGCTCGTTTCCACACAGCCCCCCTGGTCAATCGAAACATCCATAATTACAGCACCGCGTTTCATTTGTTTAACCATTTCTTCGCTAACTACATGAGGTGCTTTCTCTCCCTTGATTAAAACAGCACCGATTAATATATCAGCAAATTTGACACCCCGCGAAATTGTGTAAGGATTAGCCATAACTGTTGTGGCC
>JASFSF010000226.1:0-4914 GCA_050114555.1 Ignavibacteria bacterium | reverse complement strand
TCATATCCAATATCTGATGTTATCAATATTTCTTCTATTGCATCGATTGTTTGTTCATCGATTACAGCCTTGCCGGTTAATGTTTCCTGTATGGATGTAACAATTTTTTTACGTGTCTTAGATAATCCAGACCTTAGCTTATCAATATTAACTTTATTAAAAACCGACATTACTTTTTCGCGTTCTTTATATATTCTGCAGCACGATAAGCGTATGCGATAAATGAAACGACAATCAGAATTATGCTTAAATAGTAGATGAATTTGTAGAAAAGAGTAACCTGATCAACATTTAATAGAATTAATAGAATCACGAAACCGATTGCTGATACTGTAATCTTTCCCAGCATATTTGACTGCAGAACCCTTCCGATCTTTTTTGTAACATATATTCCACCGAGAAATATTAATAAATCTCTACCTATTATCATAAAGAAATAAACCCCGGGAATGGCACCTATTAAGTAGAAACTGATGATGATTGCAGCTATAGTAATTTTATCCGCTAGCGGATCGATTATTTTACCAAGTTCCGTTACTTCATTTCTTTTCCTTGCTACATAACCATCAGCCCAATCTGTTATAGCTCCAAGAATTGCCATTGAAAAAAGAATTGTACGCATCCCTGGTTCATCAATTTGTCTGATAAGAATCCAGAATGGTATTGCCATTAACAATCGGATAAAACTGAGAAAGTTTGATATCGTAAATATTTCGCTTTTCTTATACATATTATTTTGACTATAACAATTTTGGATGAGTCAATTTCGTTCTACTTGTATTTTTCAAACTTGAATTGAGAAATATTAAAATTCAAATTATTTTCAACTGGAGATTAAATCTCATAAATTTCTTTCTTGAAATCCGGATCAACTAGGATTGGATATTCTCCCGAAAAACAAGCATGGCAGAAATTGTCGGTTCCTGCTTCGGAAACAGCGCCAAGCATTTCATCAATTGTAAGATAATGCAGTGAATCAACACCAAGATAATTCCGCATCTCTTCAATATTACTCTCATATCTATGGGCAAACAATTCTTCTTTACTCGGGAAATCCATGCCGTAATAACATGGATGTGTTATTGGCGGTGAAGAGATACGAAGGTGAATTGATTTAGGATTGGCTTCTCGAATAAGTTTAACAAGCTGTTTAGAAGTTGTACCTCTTACGATTGAGTCATCGACAACCACGACAGTTTTACCTTCAAGTACACCTTTTACAGTGTTGAATTTAATTCTTACTCCTATTTCACGATTTCCCTGATCGGGCTGAATAAATGTCCTGCCAATATAATGACTTCTTATCAACCCAATTTCCAGTCTGCAATTAACACCAAGTTTTTCAAGTTCTGTACGGTAGCCAAGCGCAGTTGTATTGGAACTATCGGGTACGCTTATTACAATTACTTTACTATCATCTTCATTGTAAACCGGGTGATTCCTGGCAAGAGCTTTGCCAAGTCTTCTTCTCATCTTATCTACATTATGACCGAAGATAAAACTATCGGGACGGGAAAAATATATATATTCAAAAATGCAATTTTTTCTTTTCGGAATTTCATCTATCATATAAAATGATTTTATATCATCATCATTAATTGTGTTTTTATCGATTGCAATTATTTCTCCCGGTTGAACTTCCCTTACAAAATCCGCACGAAGCAAATCAAATGCACAGGTTTCGGATGCAACCAGATAAGAGTTATTTAACTTTCCAATTGACAATGGACGAAATCCTAATGGATCTCTTGCTGCAATGAGTTTATCATCTGTTAAGATAACTATACTGAATGCCCCTTCTACCCTGCCGATAGCTTCTTTTATTTGTTCTAACTGATCATCAAGTTTGCTGCGTGCAATTAGATGAAGAATCACTTCCGAATCGCTTGTTGTTTGGAATATTGCCCCTTCATCCACCAGTTCCTTTCTTAATTCTTTTGAATTTGTAAGATTTCCGTTGTGAGCAATTGACAGATTTCCATCGCGATAATTCACAATAAATGGTTGAATATTTTTCCTTGTATTCGAGGATCCTGTGGTTGAATACCTGTTATGACCAATAGCTGAATTTCCCTTCAGCTCATTCGAGAGAATTTTGGGATCTTCGAAGACTTCCGAAACCAATCCGTCCCCCTTATGAATAAGAAAAACAGATTTCCCCTCTCCGTTATGATGCTGAGTAACTATTCCGCAGGCTTCCTGTCCCCTATGCTGAAGCGCATGAAGTCCGTAATATGTATCGAGTGAAGCGGTTGGCGATCCAAGTATTCCAAAAATACCGCAGAAACATTTTGGTTTTTCAGAAGTGAAACTAATTTTCATTAATTACTGTATTGATGAATGAGAAAATATTTATAGCCAAAATTAAGGAAATATAAACTGAGGAAAAAAACCTTTTAGATAGAGACAGTCGGTTTACAATAATATATTAAGGATTCAAGAAGAGAATTAGAATTTATTTAAATAGATTTAGTACTATGGATTCAATTGAAAAACTTTCAAATATTTTCTAATATATTCTATCCCCTCCTCTTCACTTTCCATCGCACTTCTTAGATTTCCGCTGAGTAAAAGCAGTTCATCGCTTCGTGGCTTAGAAACACTATTAAAAAATTTCCATAACTGTTCCAGATTATCAGCAACTTTCAGGTAAGCATTGTAAGCATTATTTAAATATACATCAGTTCCTGAAATCATATTAAGGTATTTGTATGCATACGTTCTGGCAAAGTAATGGTATTCTGAGTAATGCTTTGCACGGTTCACTATATCAACTGTTATTTTATCACTCTTTCCAGACTCAATCAACCAGGCCCATCTTTCAAAAACTTTTATCCATAATTTATACGCTGCCCATCCGTTTTGATATCTTGGTCTACCGTCAATATATTCCTTACCATCTGCATGATTTACTGCTGCAACGAGTGAATTAGTTACTACTAACCTTTCATCTCTTTCAAAACGTTTACCCGGAATTGCCACAGACAAAATATCTATACCATTCATACCAAGATTAATATACGGCAATCCTATCTTTATCCCCTTATTAGTAAAACATTCATATATTTGATGTTCATCGTTATAACCGGTAATTATTCCCCACTCAGCTTCGTAAATATCCCAAACAATTGCAGGAATATTTCGATTTAATTCCTTTACAATTATGGCGTGAGCTTCCTCCCTTCTCTTTTCTTCAATCTCCTTTTCAATAAATAATCGCTCAATATATATTGATCTGCGTCCCAATTGTTCTATTGCTTCCGGAAGTATTGAGGAAAAATCGAACATACTCATTGCGCTTGGACACATTGTTTCTTCAAAGAATATCCTGAATGCAAATCCACTACTGCCCATTAACCACACAGGATCGATTTTACCGGTTAGGTATTTAAAAACGTTTGCAATACATAGTACATAGGAATGGATTATTTTTGGCTCACCCGGACTGTCTTCTTCTGCAAATGATTCAAAAACGAAGTTGTCTATACTCTGCACGTCTGCAAAAGCCTTATTTTGAAATATTAGATTGATTCCTTCACCCTACAACTCGATAATCAACAAATGCTTCCCTCTTACAATCAACAAACCTTTTAACAGCATAGTAGCATTCTCATAGGTTATTTGATTTGTCTCTCCCCTGATTCTTGCAAACTAACGGAATTACTACTAAACTGAGCCATTCTTTAAATAAATATAACAATAAACATTTAAAATATTGAATGAAAATTATAAACAACAATATTAATTTATTATTTTCAAGCATTCGATTTGAGACAACAAATATTCGAATCCGCATATTATGTTAATAGGTGTTTTACTTTATCAGTGAGATGCGGGTGTGCTGAAGCTAACCTTTTCAAACCTGAAATTACATCTTTCTGTAATCCATTAAAATCAAGGTAGTTATCTTCATCAACAAGAGCATAAGAGATAAGTATGTTGTGGAATTCTTCGGCTAACAATTTACTCCTGGCCATAATTTCTCCCATTGCGGCGGGTGCACCCCAGCCTATACTTCCGGATTCCTCCGTGACACTTAACATCAATCTCCTGATAACATTCCTTGCGGACTCGGGCTCAGTAACTGCAAGTTTTGAAACAACTTCCCCCATCCCTGTAATAGCGTTTTCTTTAATCTTTTTATCTGTAGAGTATAAATACTTAAAAAGTGAATTAATAATTTTTTGGGGTGGGTAACTATGTAATTCATCCAGATAATTTTGAAAGTTATCTTTTTCCAGCAGAATTTTTATGTCTTTCTTAAATCCGGTCATATTATATCAATTTTTGAAAGTCATTATCAAAAAATAAATGTTATTATTTAGAAAAATAATATTCATATAAAATTAAATTAATTTCCTCTGTTTAAAACTTATTCAACACTCTGAACTCTTTAATCTATTTTTGTCGATTACTGAAAACACTGACAACGACATATTTGGAGCCAAGTGTGCTATAATGGATAGATTATCGGAATCTTTCAATAAAAATTAAATCCTGAATCGATGAAACTTCACTCAGTAAAAACTTCAATTTTTGGCAATAATGGAATATTCACTGTGAGTGTTTCATTTTAGAATTTTTACAGGATTGACATTTTATTGATTTTACTTTTATATCTGTCTAATATATGAACTTGATAAAGGCTTATAGAAATTTAATGTACTGGCAGGATTCTTGGTAGTTTGTTTACTTAATAATTTGAACTAAATATGTATATTTCGGTTTCCTTGTTGGGGAATTGAATAGATTTAAAAGTTTTTATTGGAGAATTAAGATAGATTATTTAGTATTTCCGAAGACAGAATTAGAAAATTTATTAGTGAAAGCCAAACAAGGCTTTTATTATGAGTTTGGTGAGCTATCACAGTATGTTAGAGATCTTACGCATACTTATTACCTCGAATTGCATAG